>JAGWPI010000328.1 GCA_028877005.1 Bacteroidota bacterium
GTGCTTATATGTATAATCATGTAATGGAAGAACAAGGAGGATACCGTTTGGTAGATGTGGCACCACGTACTTTAACAGCTCAGCCACACCGGCCGGCTTACGGAAGTGATGGGGATTATTTTAGTAAACCAAATGCCGAAAATGTAATAGATATTGTATTGGAAATGATGCGAGAGTAAAAATTATGTTATAAATCTATTCTCCCATTTCTTATCCGGTAAAAAACAAGCCGTTTTTTTACCAAACCAACGGTATCGGTTTGCAGCTATGTATTGGTATATACTGTCTCTGATAAATGTCGGAATTATCCAACCTACTGTTAACAGATTAAACGGAAATTTTAAAGCGGCTGCTACTTTTAAAGCAGCTGTTGATTTTGTGTATACTTTATTGTTTTGTAAAAGAATAAAGCTATTGAAGTGTGTTGTGGGTAATGTATATTTTGCTAAAACACTTTGTGCAAATGGGCTTTGTAGGGCAGCAAATTGAAATTGGTGTTTGGGTTCATTTTTCAGTACAAACATCACTACTCCACTACACAAATTGCAGATACCATCAAAAAAAATAATAGGTGGTGTACTTTTTTCATTTTGCTTCATGTTACTCATAACAAAAAAAGCAGGGAGTGGTTGTATTGTCCCTGCTTTTACGTAAGCATTTAACCCATGTTATGAAATACTTTAGTTACATCTTCATCCTGCTCTAAACGCTCAATTAATTTACTCACTTCTTCAGCTTGACTATCATTTACAGGAACAGTTGTTGTAGGAATCCACTCTAATTCAGCACTTATGGGGGTAATTCCTTTATCTTCCAAGGCTTTTTGCAATTTGCCAAAATCAACAAATGCACAACGTAATACAATAATGTTATTGCCATCTTCATCGGTGCTTTCGCCCATTTCTTCTAAACCAAAATCAATTAACTCCAATTCTAAGGATTCAATATCTAAATTTTCAGGCTTTAGTTTAAATACGCCCATTTTTTTAAATTGAAAACTAACACTACCACTATTGCCTAATGTGCCGCCACCTTTGTTAAAATGGCTTTTTACGTTAGCAACTGTTCTAACATGGTTATCGGTAGCAGTTTCAACCAATAGTGCCACACCGTGCGGGCCATAACCTTCATATAAAATTTCGTCGTAATTAGTTGCCTCCTTACCCATAGCACGCTTAATAGCAGCCTCTACACGGTCTTTGGGCATATTTACGCTTTTGGCATTTTGCATGCAACGGCGTAAGGCCGGATTGGTAGCGGGATCGGGGCCACCGGCTTTAACTGCAATGACAATTTCTTTTCCAATTCTGGTAAATTGTTTGGCCATTCTATCCCAACGGGCAAACATGGTTGCTTTCCTAACTTCAAAAATCCTTCCCATAATAATATTTATAAATAGTAAGTAATAGTAGGCTTATGAGTAGCATGGATAGTTGCTCATTAAACGTAACAAAGCTCCTTTATGCAGGAACGTTGAAGAGAGTGACACAACAGGCGATGCCATGCTTACAACAGCCGGCTACAAAAAAATTGTTTGCAAATTTAACGGTAAACAGCGGTTCAACAAAAAACCCCGAAGAATCGGGGTTAGCAATGATGGTAATTTATTTTTTTTCGAAATCAGATGCTTTAGGTAAAACATCGCCGGGAGTATTTAGCTTACTATGTTTGCGGCTATAGGAAAAATATACAATTATACCTAAAGCCATCCAAGCAAAAGCTACTTTTAATGTTTCCGGATCTAAAGCGATAATCATACCTAAACAAATTATGAATCCCAAAATGGGTACCAAAGGCACCAACGGTGTTTTAAAAGGGCGGTGAATTTGGGGCGATTTAATGCGTAAAATCCATACACCTAAGCTTACCAATAAAAATGCAAATAAGGTACCGAAAGAGGTTAAATCGCCGGCTACACTACCCGGAACAAAGGCCGCAAAAAGACCAACAAAAACAAATAAAATCCAGTTGGCTTTGTAAGGTGTTTTATGAACGGGATGCAAATCACCAAAGGCTTTTGGTATTAATCCATCATTACTCATGGTATAAAAAATACGGCTTTGTCCCATTAACATTACCAGTATTACCGATGAAAAACCGGCTAAAATAGCCACTGTTACGGCAGTTGCCAGCCAACTATATCCTTGCATATAGTGTTGAATAGCGTAGGCTACAGAGGCTTCTTTGCCTGCTTTGGCAAATTCACTCCAATTTGCTACACCGGTTAATACATGTCCAAATAAAATATAAAGAATGGTACATACTACCAATGAACCTAAAATGCCAATGGGCATGTCTCTTTTAGGATTTTTTGCTTCTTGAGCGGCAGTACTTACGGCATCAAAACCAATAAAAGCAAAAAATACAATGGCGGCACCACCCAAAACACCACCCCAACCGTGCTTAAAATAGCCACTATGACCTGGTGCATCGGCAGGAATTAAATAGGGGGTATGATTTTCAGGTTTAATAAACTGCCAGCCAATAGCAATAAATGCAATAACAATGGCAACCTTAATAAATACGATAATCATGTTTACAGTGGCCGACTCTTGCATTCCTCGGATTAATAATAAAGTAAGGGCTAGTAAAATAACTAGGGCGGGTAAATTAATAATGCCCCGAACGCCATTCATTGAGGTTTCAAAAGGCGAATGGCACCATTCATACGGAATTTGCCCTCCCAACAAATTGTTTAAGTATTCGCTCCATGCAATAGAAACTGTGGCAGCACCAAGTGCGTATTCCATAATCAATGCCCAACCAATAATCCAGGCAATTAATTCGCCCATAGTAAGGTACGAGTAAGCATAAGCACTACCAGCAATGGGTATCATAGAAGCAAATTCGGCATAACATAAGCCGGCAAAAGCACAGCCAACAGCAGCCACAATAAATGATAAGGTTACACCCGGGCCGGCAGCTTCTGCGGCGGCGGCGGCTGTTCGTACAAATAGTCCTGCGCCAATAATGGCACCAATACCTAAGGCAATAAGGTTTCCGGCTCCTAGGGTACGTTTTAAACCCGATTCACTATCAGAAGCTTGCGCCATAATGCCCTCAATAGATTTTTTTCTAAATAAACTCATGGTACAGTTGATTAGGTTTTACAAATTTCGAGTTGGAAAAATAGGGATTTAATTTATTACAACCGGTAAAACTTTATGAATTGCATAGAAATAAGCTATTTTTTTAAGTACAAATATGATTTGTTAAAATATATTCGCCATTTTGAAGCGCATTCATTGCACGAAATAGTAATGTTGATGAAAAGGATATAAAGTTTATACCTATATTGCCGCATTATAATTATCAGGTTAAAATATGGGTGTTTTTATTGCTTGAATGGTTAATGACCTATATTTTTTTTGAAATTGACTGACTATATGAAGAAAAATAAATTAACACTTTATATCCTTATGGCTATGTTTTTAGGCATTGTTGTGGGATATATAGTGCATGAAAATGCCTCATCCACTTTTATAGCTGCATTTGCTCCTAAGGCCAATTTGTTAACTACTATTTTTTTACGATTAGTGCAAATGATTATTGCCCCACTTGTATTTAGTACATTGGTAGTAGGCATTGCTAAACTGGGCGATTTAAAAACTGTTGGAAGAGTTGGTGGAAAGGCCTTGCTTTGGTTTGTATCTGCCTCATTTGCTAGTTTATTATTGGGGCTTTTATTGGTGAATATTTTTAAACCCGGTTCCGGCATA
This sequence comes from Bacteroidota bacterium, assembly GCA_028877005.1. GTDB lineage: Bacteria > Bacteroidota > Bacteroidia > Chitinophagales > Chitinophagaceae > Hydrotalea. Next base: position 3,720 of record JAGWPI010000328.1, read on the forward strand.
CATTTAACTGCAGCCGATACCGGAGGTGCAAAAGACTTATTGGGTAAAACTCAATCTTTTTCATTAGATACTTTTGTTAGTCATGTATTTCCCAAAAGTATTATTGAAGCCATGTCTACCAATGAAATTTTACAAATTGTTATTTTTTCTGTTTTTTTTGGAATTGCTACTGCTGCTTTAGGTAATTCTGGAAAAATTATTACAAAGGCATTAGATGCCGTTGCACAAGTTATTTTAAAAATGGTGGGTTATGTAATGGGCTTTGCACCATTGGGTGTTTTTGGTGCTATTGCTGCTGTTATAGCTACGAATGGTTTAGAAGTATTTAAGTTCTATGGGTTATATCTCATGTATTTTATAATAGGTATTTTTTTGTTGTGGGCATTATTGTTATTAATTGGTGCATTGATTTTAAAAAATCGTTTGCCAGAATTAATAAAAAGAATTGTGCAACCTTTAATTATTGCATTTAGCACTACCAGTAGTGAAGCGGTATTTCCTAAATTAACTGAAGAATTGGAAAGATATGGCTGTAATAATAAAATTGTTGCATTTATTTTACCATTGGGGTATTCATTTAATTTAGATGGCAGTATGATGTATATGACTTTTGCCAGTTTAGCTATTGCACAGGCCTATGGAATACACTTAGATATTGGTACCCAGCTAACCATGTTAATTGTACTGATGTTAACCAGTAAAGGAATTGCGGGTGTACCCCGCGCCTCATTAGTGGTTGTTACAGCAACTTGTGCAATGTTTAACATTCCACCTGAAGGTATTGCATTAATATTGCCAATCGATCATTTTTGCGATATGTTTAGAACAGCTACCAATGTGCTGGGTAATGCTTTGGCCACATCGGTAGTAAGTAAATGGGAAGGCGCATTAGAGGTAGAAAATGCCGCATTATAAATACAATCATTATAATTCAGTAATATGTTTTTAGCTTTTGAATGGCATCAGTTATTACAACCACA
>JAGWPI010000329.1 GCA_028877005.1 Bacteroidota bacterium
TCTCAGCCTTATCTATTTGCTATTTGCCTTATGTAATTTATAGTTTGTTGTATGGTAAAGCAATTTCAGGTTGGGCATCCACCATTGTAACTATTGTGTTTTTTGGCGGTTTACAATTAATGATTTTGGGTATTGTAGGCATTTATTTAGGTAAATTGTTTATGCAAAGCAAACAAAGACCTAAATATATTATTGACGAAACCAATATTCATGAATAAGATAGGCGCAGAACAAAGTATTAAATATCCATATTTTGAAAAATGTTGGAAATTATTAACCAATACCAGCTTTGCTGTTGTACTGTGGTTTGGGCTTTCACTCACCACAATTATTATTCAAATTTTAGGTAACGACCGCTTTAATAACTTTGTTATTTTTCGCTATGTATTTTTTCATGTATTACAGCAAACCAATTTGTATTTAGAATATCCGCAAACCTATGCTGATGTAAATTTATATGGCCCTTTTTTTAGTATAGTAATAGCACCATTTGCCTTATTACCCAAATCCGTAGGCGTTGTTGCTTGGATTTTATTTAATACAGGCATTTTATTTGTTGCTATTAGAAAATTACCAATTACAAAACCCGGACAAAACTTTATATTATCATTATCTTCAGTTGAAATGATGAATGCTTCTTCATGGGTACAAAGTAATGCGTTGATTGCTGCATGTATTATATTGGGATTTTGCTTTATTTGGGAAGAAAAAGATAAATGGGGATTATTTTTTATTCTAATTGCCGTATTTATAAAGATTTATGGCATTGTTGGTTTTGCTTTTTTCTTTTTCAGCAAACATAAAATTCAATTTATCATTTGGAGTATTATTTGGTCGGTACTTTTCTTTATTGCCCCTATGCTTATTGCACCACCAAACTTTATAATACAAAGTTATGCCGACTGGTATCATGGCTTACAGGCCAAATCGGCCAAAAATATTCGGTTAGATATTCATAATGATTATCAAGATATTTCTGCTATGGGTATTTTAAGAAGACTTTTCAGATTCAGCTATTTGAAAGATATTTGGATATTAGTACCGGCCGCTTTATTATTTATTAGCCAATATGTAAGATTGAAGTATTATAAAGATATACGCTTTGGCCTATATATATTATGTTCAGTATTACTGTTTCCTGTAATTTTTAGTACTGGCTCGGAATCACCTACCTATATTATTGCCTTTCCCGCTGTATGCTTGTGGTATTGGCTTCAGCCTAAAACACTTAGTACACATCTGTTATTCGTATTGGCTTTTATCATTACCAGTTTTTCCTATTCAGACATTCTAACGCCTTGGTTTCGTGAAAACATTTCCCGACCATATGCAATTAAAGCTTTACCCAATGTAATTGTTTGGTGTATAATTGTTGTACAAATATGGAACCGACAATTCCTAAAAACACCCGTAACTCAAATTTTTATCAGCCAGTAATTTTGCAGTATGCAAGAAAATAAATTCATTTTATTAAGCTTTGATGTAGAAGAATTTGATTTACCATTAGAATATGGGCATACAATAAATTCAGATGAACAAATGATGGTGGGTAAAAATGGCACAGATGTTATGCAAAACATATTGAAAGAGCATGCCATTCATTGCACGTTATTTACAACAGCTAATTATGCTATGCATTTTCCAGAACAAATACATAATTTAGCTCAAACACAAGAAATTGCTTCACATACCTTTTATCACAGTCATTTTAATCTTGAAGATATAGCACTATCTAAACAAAAATTAGAAATTATATCTGGAAAAACAATCAACGGATTTAGAATGCCAAGAATGCAGCCGGTTAATTTACAAGCATTAAAAGAGGCAGGTTATTTATATGATGCATCCATTAATCCAACATGGATACCCGGAAGATACAATAATAGACACTTACCTAGATTGATGTATAAAGAAAAAAACTTTATTCGCATTCCAGCATCCGTTACACCCAATTTACGCATCCCATTATTTTGGTTGGCATTTAAAAATATGCCATTATCAATATTTTTACATTTTACTCTACAAACTTTACGAAAAGACGGGTACGTAAGTTTGTACTTACATCCTTGGGAATTAACCGATATTTCAAAATATAAAATACCTAATTACACCAAAAGGCATAGTGGAAATCAATTATCAGATAAATTACATGAGTGTATTATGGCATTAAAGCAAGAGGGTAATTTTATTACTATACAACAATTTATAGAGAAAAAACAGCCGATATAAAGTATCGGCTGGAATTAGAAAACTAGAAAACTTTATAAAGACAATCTTTTAAACTCACTTACATTTCCGTTGGGCGAAATTTCCAAAACGATATTTTCTTTATCTGTTAATAATGAAACATAATAATTAGTTTCACCATTTGGCACTTGCATTTCAATACAATCTACTAACTGATAAGGAGGATATGGATATTTTAACCCAATAGCCATAATTGCACGTTGGGGTAACTTATCGAACTGAATTTTAGTGGTTACTGCAGTTAATTCACCATAGTTATCATAAAAAGCATTCATTTCTTTACCATTTAATGTAAAACTGGCCTTAACAAACTGATTGGTAACTTTCCAATCAACATGCTCTGCTTTTAAAAACTTAGCAGTAAAATGGTTTAGTACAGTAAAACTTACATTAGAAGCAGGGTCGATGGCAGCAGTAGCTGTTATGGATACTGTTATGAGTGCCAGAAAGAGAATTTTTTTCATTGTAATACAATTTTAAAATTTTAAAAAAATATTTTTATTTGATGAGGCAAACCTACGCAGCCTCTAAATTGAAACGAAGTTGTTTGTGATTGGTTACAGAAAATAGTAACTGTTTTGTATGAACGGTAGCATTTAAAAAGTATGCAAACGAAAAAAAAACCTCAAAATTCACTATTCATCGGTATTACAGCACAACACAAATAGTGTAAAGAATAAAGTTTTAACTGGGATGAAAGTGTAAAAAAAATGATAAGGCATTGGATGAATGGTGGCGAAAAATGCTTAAAAAATATTCGTCATACTAAATATGTAGATTGTTTAAAGAGTATTAACAAAAAAATAAAGTGGAAGAATAAAAAGCTATTTTTTATTGGTTTCATGGTAATCCTCCTCCGTATTAATAGCCCAAATATTTTCTTTTGTAGTAATACCATCAATAATGTTTTGAACAGCAGTAATAGCAGTTAACATAGAGTGGTCTTGGTTATTGTATTTGTGCATACCATTTCTACCAATTAGAAATAAGTTACAGAATGTATCAGTAAATTGGCGAATAGTATTGAATTGATGATATGTGCCAAAATATGCCGGATATGTTTTTGGCATACGGATAATAGTAGCATCTATTACATCCTTTCTATCAATAATATCAATTTTGTGCAATTCCTCAATAGCAAATTGAATAAAATCGGCATCTGACATTTGCCAAAGATCATCTCCCTCATTGCAAAAATATTCTAATCCTATCCATACTTTTGATGAATCGGCCACCATGTATGGCGACCAATTATTAAAAATTTGTAACCGGCCAATTTTTACATCCCGCTCTTGAATGTATATCCAGTTATCGGGCACCAACCGGTGAAGTGTAGGAATAGTGGTTTCATTTTTAATTTTTAATTCATTTAACAATAAACCCACTGTAATAAAATCACGATATTGTAATCCATTGCTAACCATTCGAACTTCGTTAGGTACTATATTACCCATTGCTACAATTAGCTCTTGTACAGGCATGGTAGAAAAAAAATAATCGCCTGTAATGGTATGAACAGCATTCGTTTCTGTATGAATATAAGTAAGTGATTGTACCTGCTGATGTTGGATTTGAATACTTTTTACATCTGCATTTTTAATAATTATGCCTCCCTTTTCCTGAACTAATTCAGCCACTGTTTCCCACATTTGGCCCGGACCTAATTTAGGATACATAAATTGTTCAATTAAGCTGGTGGTTACCCCTTTTTGTGCAATAGAATCATTTTTTTTAAAGATAGATTTTATTGCATGTATAACGGCTTTTGAAATAGATAATTCTTTAATGCGTTGTGCTCCCCATTCTGCATCAATAGTTTTACAAGATACACCCCATACTTTTTCAGTATAATCTTTAAAAAATGTTTCATATAATTCTTGACCAAATCGGTTAATAAAAAAATCCTCTAATGAATTAATTTGCTTTAAAGGAAAAAGCCTAATTTTTATATAACTATAACTAATTTTTGCAATGCGAACAATCCCCAATTTAGATAATGTTGCAGCATTTAGGGTAATAGGATAATCAAAAAATTTTCGTAAATAAAAAATACGAGATAATCTTTTTCTAATCAGCATAACTTTATCTGAACTGTCAGGATTAGGTCCATGAGCATTAAGGGTAACTGTAGTTTTTTTATGATGATAAAATATATCTTGTTGCAATACATGATTAGATGCAGCACCCTGCAGAGGCAAAATGTTTTGCCACCATTGCATCACCACATCAGATTTAGAAAAAAATCGATGACCACCAATATCAATTCTATTGCCTTTATACTCCACCGTTTTAGAAATACCACCTAAACTATCCGACTTTTCTAAAATAATTGGTTGTATATCTGTTTTAGTTACTAATTCATAAGCAGCAGTTAAGCCGGCCGGACCTGCCCCAATTATAATAGCTTTTTTTCTCTGGTTATCCATAAAATAATGTGAAGCTTTTAAAAGTATTTTTTCAAAAATTAGAAATAATTACTAAAAAATGACTGGCAATAGCATAATTAATAAAAAAATGACATAGCGGTAGGAAATTTTTTAAATTCTTAAAAATATATTATAATTGCTATGTAAAAAGATTTGCATGAAAAAAATTGACCTAATTTTTGCTGTATTATTAGTTTGTATTTGTTACAAAACAAAAGCACAAAACATAAGCAGTTTTGAAATGGCATTATCCAAAGCACAAACAACCCAAAAACCAATATGGATTTTTGTGCAATCAAAAGACTGCAACATGTGTAATGAAGTTGGATTAGCAGGCTTAATGAAAGATACTGAAATGAAAAACATGTTAGAAGAAAAGTATGTATATTATGTGAGCAAAGGTGTTCCTGATGCATTACAGACACATACTGAAGCATTTTATTTTCCAAAAAAATTTTTTGGAATGATTATTTTAAATGATGCCGGCCACATTACCAATGTTGAAAATGGCACTAAAAGTGAAAAGGGGTATTACGCTCTTATTGCAAAAAACTTGTTGGATAAACCAATCAGTGAACAAAATAAATTAGCAAACTTGCTTTTAGACTATCAAAACAACAAGCAATTTAAACAAGCATACGCTTTATTACAAGGCATCTTGCAATTATCTATAGAACCAACTACTGACTTATTAACAAATATAATTACCCTTGCCCCGGAAGATTCTGCCAAATCCTTTACCTTCTTACAATTCATAGCAAAGGCAGCGCCAAAATTTCAATCGCCGGCTTCAGAATACATGTATAAAGATATTACCTTTTTTAATAAAATATGGTATCAACTTCCGCTGCAAAACAGAATTGCCATTAATGGCCGCATCATCAACAAATCTATAGAGGAAGCTATTTCTGATACTAATACTGCCTATGCCATTCAAGTTGCACAATTTGCTAGGGAAACTTTTGCACCGCAACGAGAAGCAGGTGAGAAAAAATTCGATGAGTTATTAATACAATATTATTTTGGTATTGGTGATTCAACTGAATTTTTAAAAAGAGCCGACAGGTATTATAACCATTACTACACCAATGCAACAATAGATTCTCTGCACAAATTAGATTCCATTTATACCGCAAATCAACAAAATAAGTTACTGGAAAATATTAAAAATCAATTAACTAAAGAGCAGCAACAAAAAGGAAATTTTTTTATAAAAAGAAAATTTGTTCTATCACCCCTATCAACGCAAATAGCCAATGAATTAAACAATGGTGCTTGGCAGGTTTATAAAATAACCAATAATGCCTTTTACTTACATAAAGCATTGAAATGGTGCGAACAATCTATAAAAGCGGCATTAACGCCAGAAAATGCTGACACCTATGCCCACATTTTATACCAACTTGGCCAAAAAGAAGCAGCTATTACATGGGAAAAAACGGCCATAGAAGAAGCAAAGAAGATACATATTGAATCGCTACGTTTTGAAAACACCTTATACAAAATAGAAAAGAATGAGGCACTAATAAAAGAATAATACCATATTGAGTACCAAAAACAACTATTTAATTGTAACTTTAACCAAATGAATTATTTGTCACATGCATACTTATCTTTCGGACATCCGGATATTTTGGCAGGTAATATGATGAGTGATTTTATAAAAGGAAATAAAAAATATGCACTACCCAAAAACATACAGAATGGTATTACCTTACACCGTTTGATTGATCAATATACCGATGAGCATCCGGCTACTTTAGCAGCAAAACAGTTATTTAAACCTAAAGTAGGATTATATGCAGGTGCTTTTATGGATGTAGTTTATGATTATTTTTTAGCCAATGATCTGCAAGTATTCCCAGGTTTACATCAATTGAAACAGTTTAGTGAAACAGTTTATACTACTTTACAAGTTTATACTCCGGTATTTCCGCAAACATTTACCCCTGCATTTCAACATATGCAACAAAACAACTGGTTATTGCAGTATAGGAGCAAAGAGGGTATTAAAAGAACATTTAACGGCTTGGTGCACAGAGCACAATTTTTGCAAGCACCCATTGAGTTATTACCTATATTAGAAAAGCATAGAGCTGATTTTTTAGATGCTTATCAACATTTTTTCCCTGATGTAGTACAATTTTCATCTAAACAATTAGCTATACTATTAAATGATTAATACCATTTTTTGTTTCATTTTTTTACTTTCGCAATTAGTTGATGGCATCATCTTTGTTTTATGAACAAAAGCTACACCTTTACGTTATAAATTTTTCTATTCAACCACAAATAAAAACAAAATAACATGAATCGAGTGTTCGTCATTTTTACCTGCCTATTGTTATCATTACCTACTTGGGCACAACAAAAGCCAACTGAATTAGACAAAAGTCCTATGGACATGAGTTATTGGCCGGATAGTTACCCACTTTTAAAAATGAATGGCAAAATAAAAGACCTTCCGGTAGCACGTATTATTTACAGCAGACCCCAAAAAAACAATCGTACTATTTTTAATGGCATTGTAAAATATGGCGAAATGTGGCGATTAGGAGCAAATGAAGCTACTGAAATTGAATTTTTTAAAAATGTAAAAATTGCAGGTAAGATAGTACCCAAAGGCCGTTATACTTTGTATTGCATTCCCGAGGCAGATAAATGGACATTGGTATTTAACAAAGACAACTATAGTTGGGGAAATTATACTTATGATATAAGAAAAGATGTACTGCGAACAACAATTCCTATTGAAAAACTAAGCAACCCGATTGAAAATTTTACCATGTATTTTGAAGATGGAAAGAACAGTGCAAATTTAATTATGGAGTGGGACGATGTAAAAGCAACTTTACCCATTACAATAGCGTTATAAACAAAAAATTACCCAACAATGCCCTTACCGAAATGGTTGGGGCATTTTTTATTATTGGTTTTTGAACAAGCAATCAACAAGATTTTGCATCTTTGTTATAGTGCCTATTTTGGCACTTACTATCAGTTTGATTAATTTAACTTTTTAAGCTTACTATATGGAATTAGCCACTACATTTATTCATGCCGGCGCAGAACCCGACCCATCAACCGGTGCCATTATGACCCCTATTTATCAAACTTCTACTTTTGTACAGGAGTCGCCTGGTGTTCATAAAGGTTTTGAATATGCTCGAAGCCAAAACCCTACCCGTTTTGCCCTTGAAACTGCTTTTGCTGCTATTGAACAAGGAAAATATGGCCTAGCCTTTAGCAGTGGCGTTGCAGCAACAGATGCTGTATTAAAATTATTACAACCGGGCGATGAAGTAATTGCGGCCAATGATATGTATGGAGGTACTTATCGGTTGTTTACAAAAATATACCAAAAATTTGGAATTCATTTTGTATTCGTAGATACCACCCAACCAGCCAATGTACAGCAAGCCATTACCAATAAAACTAAACTAATTTGGATTGAAACACCCACTAATCCATTAATGAATATTACTGACATAGCAGCCATTGCCAATATAAGAAAAAAAAATAATGTCTTATTGTGTGTTGACAATACATTTGCCTCGCCTTATTTGCAAAACCCCCTTACAATGGGTGCCGATATAGTAATGCACTCAGCTACCAAATATTTAAGCGGGCATAGTGATGTAATTCAGGGTTGTTTAGTCATGAATGATGAAAGCTTACGTGAACAATTGTATTTTATTCAAAAATCGTGCGGAGCTGTGCCAGGCCCAATGGATTGTTTTTTAGTTTTAAGGGGCATTAAAACCCTGCATGTGCGTATGCAAAGACATTGTGAAAATGGATTAGCTATTGCGCACTTTTTACGCAACCACCCAAAAGTGGCACATGTTTATTGGTGTGGCTTTGAAGATCATCCAGGTTATATTATAGCCAATAAACAAATGCGAGGTTTTGGTGGCATGATGAGTTTTACATTAAAAGATGACCGAGTGGAAAATGCAAAGAGGGTATTATCTTCAACCCACTTATTTTCATTAGCTGAAAGTTTAGGGGGCGTAGAGAGTTTAATTAATCATCCCGCATCTATGACACATGCTTCCATCCCAAGAGAAGAGCGCTTAAAAAATGGACTAACTGATTCTTTAATTCGGTTAAGTGTGGGTATTGAAGATGTAAAAGACTTAATAGAAGATTTAAACAGAGCCATTGGATAATTTCTATACACTTTAATATTCTTTCAATGCAAATATCTATAGAAATAATTGGATGGATTGGTGCACTATTGTTATTAGGTTCTTATTACATGAACATGAATGGCAAACTTTCAGCTAAGGCACCACTCTACATTTGGAGCAATTTAGTAGGCGGTCTTTGTTTTATTATTAACTCCTCTTACCACCATGCTTTCCCTTCTGTAATGGTCAATATTATATGGATTGGTATTGCCATTGGAGCATTAATAAAATCTCAACAAAAAAAGGGTACCGTTAGTAAATGATACCCTTTCTTTTAAAAACCCGAGAATTATTTTAGTGTAAAATCTTTTTCAAGTACATCATGCGAATTACCGCCCACAAACACTTTAAATGCACCCGGTTCAATATGTACATTACCCTCGCCATCATAAAACGAAAAGTCTTTATCAGTAAGGGTAAATTGTAAAGTTTTTACTTCGCCAGGTTGTAAGTACACCCGTTTAAAAGCTTTTAAAGCCTTTATAGGTTGTACAATAGAAGCGGTCATTTGTCGAATATACAATTGTGCAACTTCATAGCCCGCTTTTTGGCCTGTATTGGTAAGTTGTACAGTAACTTGTAACGGACTACCCTTTGCAATGGTATTGTTACTAAGTGATAGGTGATTATAGTTAAAATGGGTGTAGCTTAAACCAAATCCAAATGGATATAATGGCGCATTGGGAATATCTCTGTATCGGCTTTTCCAATTTTGATCGCCTGAATCGGGTAATGGCCTACCGGTATTATAATGATCATAATATACCGGAATTTGCCCCACGGCATAAGGAAAACTCATGACAGTTTTACCCGATGGATTATAATCTCCACTTAAAACATCGGCAACAGCATGCCCGGTTTCTGTTCCTAAAATCCAACTATAAACAATAGCATGTACATAAGGTTGTATGGCTGTTAACACTAAAGGTCTTCCTGCCGAAACCACTGCTATAATAGGTTTTCCTGTTGCATGTAATGCCTTTAGCAAAGCTACTTGCCCTTCCGGAATTACCGGATTGGCCAATGAGCGGTCTTCACCTGCCAACTTTCCTGACAAACCAATATTCACTACCACAACCGCTGCATTGTTGGCATTTGCTACAGCTTCTTCTATTAATTGATTATTTGTATGCCCATCGGGTAAATACCCGTCACTATAACTAATATTACTATGTACAAAACGCTCTTTCATACCTTCTAATACACTAATGGCATCTTCAGCTTTTCCATTTGCAATCCAAAAATCAAACAAATCAGCTTTACTTTTAGCAAAGTATCCAATTAATGCAATGGAAGGATTAGAGGCAGCATCAATGGGTAATACGTTATGATCATTTTTCAATAGTACAATGGAAGCATCTGCTGCTTTTCTGGCTTCATTTCTATTTGCTTGTGTAAATTCAGTAGCCTTTTCACGTGTTGCATCAGAAAATTTATAAGGATCATCAAAAAGTCCTAATTTAAATTTATAGTACAATACTCTACGTACATCATCATCAACCATCTGCATGCTAATCTTACCCTCTTTTACTAATTCAGGTAAATAATCCACCACTACTTTCGATTCCATATCCATCATACTACCGGCAATTAATGCTTTATAAGCTGCATCTTTCCTATTAGCAGCATAACCATGTGTAATCATTTCATCAAATGAGTTCCAGTCGCTGACCACAAACCCCTTAAATGCCCATTTTTTTTCTAAAATATCATGCACCAAATATTTGTTACCACTTGCAGGTACCCCATCAAAAACATTAAAAGCGTTCATTACGGTAGCAGCACCGGCTTTAACTGCGGCATAATAAGGCGGAAGATATTTATTCCATAGTGCAACTCTAGAAACATCTACCGTATTGTATTCCCTTCCAGCCTGTACAGCTCCATAAGCAGCAAAATGTTTTACACAAGCCATAATATGATCGGCATCATTTAAATTACCTTGTAGCCCTCTTACTCTGGCTGCTGCAACTATACTGCCGTAAAAAGGATCTTCACCGGCACCTTCCATAACCCGTCCCCAACGTGGGTCATTGCTAATATCACACATTGGCGCAAAGGTCCAATGCAAACCTGCTGCAGCAGATTCTTTTGCAGCAATAGCTGCATCTTTTTCTATTTGTGTTATATCCCAACTACAGGCTTCTGCTAATGGAATAGGGAAAATAGTTTTATAACCATGTATTACATCAAATGCAAACAAAAGTGGTATACCAAGTCTACTTTGTTCTACAGCTACTTTTTGCAAAGCGCGGGTTTCATTGGCGCCGGTAACATTTAAAAAAGAACCCACTTTACCTTCTTTCACCATCTCTATTTTAGCTAGTTGCCCCGGATCATTGGCGGCAGGCCCTGTAAAAATGCCTCCATTTAATTGATTTAATTGGCCCGCTTTTTCTAAAGGTGTCATTCGTTTTAATAAATCATTTATCCTGTCTTCTATAGTAGCCTTAGCGTTTTTGTACAAAGGTTGTTGTGCTTGCACAACAAACACAATCAATAAAACAGCTGCTAATGAGATTATTTTTTTCATATGTGTGTTTTTTGGGGAATATTACCAAATATCTTGTAATAGTTTAATTTACTTTGACTATTTAAAAATTGCAAGAGCGAAAATACATTTTATTTAATCTCGTATTGTTAAAAAGCATTTTGACAAGTATTGCAATTGAGTTAGGTTTGTGGCCTTAAAGCTACGCTGCTTTATGGATTTATCTATTGCTTCGATAGATTTGGATAAAATAATACCTCAATGTTACAGAAAAGGTCAATAGAAGCTTTAAAACAATTTTTAGATGAAAAAGTACTTCTATATAATAGGGCCGATTTTATTTTTCATGATCCTATTTCAGTTCCGCATCGCTATTCAAAAAAGCAGGATATAGAAATTGCCGGATTATTTGCCGCATTATTTTCATGGGGAAACCGTACGGCCATAATTCAAAAATCCATATCATTAATGCAATTGTTTGATGATGCACCGCA
>JAGWPI010000330.1 GCA_028877005.1 Bacteroidota bacterium
ATTTGCCGCGAAATTTTGGCAGATTCTATTTACTGGGTATCCGATTTGCAGGATGGATTATCAGTAGAAGTGAATGGAACTATGCTAAAATTGGCAGTAACAAAAAAAGGATAAAAGTTATGGCTACCAAAAAAACTGCGCCTAAAAAAACAGTAAAATCTGCCCCTAAGGCAGTAAAAAAGGCAGTATCGGCCAAAAAAGTTGCTGCTAAAAAAGCAGTATCTGCCAACAAAGCAACTCCTGTAAAAAAAGCTACAGCGTCTGCTAAAAAGGCTACTCGTCCTGCAAAAGAGGTATCTGCTAAAAAAGTAGCAACTACAAAAAAAGTTGCTGCACCCCCTAAAAAATTAGTAACTGCCACAAAAGCAAAACCTGCAAAAAAAGCAGTTGAAGTTTCACAAAAATCCAAACACGAAAACACGCATTCTGAACCCGTTAAATCTATTAAAGCAGTAAAATCTGCTAATGTTCCCATTATGCCAAAGAAAAAGCAACCTGAACCAATAAAAGAAGTAAAAGTTCCAAAAACAAGTACTAAAAACAGTGTTCCCTATAGCCCCGGTTATACTCCACTTGAAAAACGTGTAGATATGGGCAAACCCACAGAATCAATTGTGCGCTATTCCGATGCTGATTTAAACGAATTTAGAGAGCTCATTAACAAAAAATTAGATAGTGCTAAGCGCGAATTAGCTTATCTGCAAGGTTTAATTACCCGCAAAGATGAATTAGGTGGAGATGAAAGTGAAGGACGCTATATGACCATGGAAGATGGTGGTATGAGTATGGAAAGAGAGCAATTAAGTCAAATGGCTAGTAGGCAAATTACTTACATTGACCATCTTGAAAAAGCTTTAATGCGCATTGAAAACAAAACATATGGTATTTGTAGGGTTACCGGAAAATTAATTGATAAAGCTAGATTACGTGCTGTACCACATGCTACTTTAAGTTTGGAAGCTAAGTTAGGTTTGGTAAAAGGACCTGAAACAAGTAATGAGTAACTTGTTGTATTCAGTTCAAATATTAAAGAGGCTACTAAAAAAAGTTAGCCTCTTTCTATTATAAGCCAACACTAAATTAATACATATATCCTTGTAAGCAATTTATGCATTATATATATACATATATTTTATTAAATTAATGAACTTCCTGCATGGTTACCAACCTTTTATAGGTACCTTCTAATTCAATTAATTGTTGGTGGGTACCACGTTCTATAATCTCACCTTTATCTAATACAATAATTTCATCAGCATGTTTTATGGTAGATAAACGGTGGGCAATAACAATACTGGTTCTGTTTTGCATCATGTGATTAATGGCATCTTGCACCAATCGCTCACTTTCTGTATCAAGTGATGAAGTGGCTTCATCTAAAATAAGTATGGGTGGGTTTCGTAAAATTGCTCTTGCAATAGTAATACGTTGTTTTTCTCCACCACTTAATTTATTACCTCTGTCGCCAATATTGGTGGCATAGCCTTCTTCTTTTTGTAATATAAAGTCATGTGCATTGGCAATTTTAGCGGCTTCTATAATTTGCTCCATCGTTGCATTTTCAGTACCCAACGCTATATTATTGGCAATAGTATCATTAAACAAAATAGGCTCTTGTGTAACTATACCCATGTGTTTTCTTAAACTATACAAGTTATAGTTTTTTATGTTAATATCATCAATTAATAATTCACCTTCGCCTACATCCTGAAAACGTGGAATTAAGTCGGCAAAAGTGCTTTTGCCGGCACCGCTACTACCAACTATGGCAACGGTACTTCCTTTTTGTATGGTTAAGTTAATATTTTTTAGTGTTGAAAATTCATCATAACTAAAACTTACATTTTTAAATTCAATCTTATTTTTAAACTCGGTAAATTGAATAGGATGATTGATTTCGGTAATGGCAACAGGTGCTTTTAAAATTTCTTCAATGCGCTGAATAGCTGAACTGCCTCGCTGTGCATTATAAAAAGCTGTTGAAAGCGACTTTGCCGGATTAATTATTTGTGTAAAAAACAAAATGTATGTAATAAAAGCATCGGGTTGTAAAAAGTTGTGTGTGCCTAATACCAACCTTCCTCCAAACCATAAAATGCAACACATAACAATTACCCCTAAAAATTCTGACATAGGCGATGCAAGATCTCTTCTAAAATTCATTTTATTTCTAATTTCATTCAGTTTATTATTGGTATAATAAAATTTATTACCAATAATTTTTTCTGCATTAAAAGCCTTTATAATTCTAAGTCCGCCTAATGTTTCATCTAATATTGACATAAGGGTACCTTGAATTTCTTGTGCATGAGTGGACTGTTTTTTTAAGGATCTACTTACCCTGCCAATGATGAAACCCGTTAATGGAAGCAATACTAAGAGGAAAAGAGATAGTGCCGGGCTAAGAAAAACTAGCGTAGCTAAAATAATAATAATGTTTAGTGGATCTTTTACCAATCCCTCTAATGTGCCAATAATACTCCATTCAATTTCATTAGCATCATTACTCATACGGCTAATAATGTCGCCTTTTCTTTGTTCAGTAAAATATCCAATGGGCAAAGCTAAAATTTTAGCAAATAAATCGCTACGTAGCTTTGTCATTATATAGTTACGCATGGGTGTTAAAACCCTGTACGATAAATAAATAAAGGTATTTTTTAAAAAAATTGATAAAATAATTACTACACAAATAAAAGCCAGTGCATACATTTCACTGTGCGTTTTAATGAGCTGACTAAGAATATACTTCAGATAATTTAATACACCATTTGCACTGTAGGTAAAGTTGGGTTTAACGTCCATTAATTTTTCTTTTCCAAATAATAATTGAAGAAAAGGTGCTAACATAGCCAGTGAAACCAAAGAAAAAACGATGGATAACAAGTTAAACAAGACATATAAAACAATGTTCTTTTTTTGAGATTTCAGGTAAAATAAAATTCTGGAAAATCGCTTCATAGATAAAATGTAATAAGAAAGCCGCAAAGTAACTAAATTTACCACCAAATAAACCTTAAAGATTATGTTGGAGGGAAAACGTCAAAAACAAGTGGCTGCGGTATTGCAGGAGGCACTTAACGAAATTTTTATG
>JAGWPI010000331.1 GCA_028877005.1 Bacteroidota bacterium
GAAGATTATATTAAAGAAAAAGATTTAAAAATTGGTGATACTGTATTAATTGAAAGAGCAGGTGATGTAATTCCGCAGATTGTAAAATCTTTACCAGAACTTAGAAATGGAAGCGAGAAGCCAATACATTTTCCCAAACATTGCCCAGTTTGTTATAGCCCCTTATTTAAAGAAGATGGCGAGGCTGTTTGGCGTTGCGTAAACATAGAATGTAAGGCACAGGTAGTAGAAAGAATTATTCACTTTGTAAGTAAAGATGCAATGGATATTAAAAACTTGGGCGAAGCCAATATTCGGCGGTTTTATGAATTGGGGTTGTTGAAAGATATACCGGGCATTTATAAACTAGATTTTTCGGCAATTGCACAATTAGATGGATTTGGAAAAAAATCGATAGAAAATTTACAGCAAGCCATTGAATCCTCTAAGAAACAACCGTTGCACAGGTTAATTTATGCTTTAGGTATCCGCTTTGTAGGTGAAACTACCGCTAAAACACTGGCAAATGCAATTACTCATTTGTTTGATTTAGAAAAAATGGATACATTAGCCTTACAACAATTAGAAGATATTGGCGTTAAAGTAGCAGCAAGTGTTCAACATTTTTTTAGTAACGCCCAAAATATAGCCATGTTAAAAGAGTTAGAGGCCTTGGGCGTGCAATGTTTTAATGAAAAACGCACTGAATTGCCAACAGGCAGCTTAAAAGGACAAAGTTTTTTATTTACCGGAACCCTAAATCAATTGAAGCGGAGTGAGGCTGAGGCTATGGTTGAACAACGGGGGGGGGTTATTGTTGGAAGTGTAAGCAGTAAACTAAATTACCTAGTGGTGGGCGAAGATGCAGGAGGAAAATTAGAAAAAGCAAAAAAGATTAATACAATTAAGATAATTGATGAAAATGAATTTCTATCTTTATTGCAACAATAAATAACCTTTAACTATGTTTGAACACCTACCCAACGAAAAGTGGCGCCAGTTCACATTTACGAACTCAGATGCCCTTCAAAAAAAGTACATGGTAAGTAACATGGGAAGAATTGCCTCCTATACCGAAAGTTTTAAAAAGGATGGTACCTTACTAAAAGGCTCTGCGATTGAGGGATATCGCATCATTCGCCTAAAAGTAAAGGACACTTATACCCATTTTCTTTTACACAGAGCTGTGGGCCAATTATTCCTAAAAAAACCAAAGGCAGATGAAAAATTTATTATTCATCTCAATCACAACAAAAAAGATAATCGGGCAGAAAATTTAAAGTGGGCCACACAAGAATTGGTAATTGAGCATAATAAAAATAACCCTCGTGTAAAAGCTGCCAAGAAAAAACTAATGCAAAAAACTTCTGAAATGAAGAAAGGGCTGAAGCTTACCTTGGCTCAGGTAAAAGACATTAAAAAAATGTTAGCCAACCCCAAACGTAAGCTTACCTACAAGCAATTAGCCGAAAAATATGGGGTAAGCGAAATGGCCATAACCCGTATAAAACGCGGCGAAAACTGGGGGCATGTTAAAATATAATGCCAAATTTACAACAAAGTATATTTCCTTTTGTTGATTTTTGTTAACGGAAGCACACTTGTGTTTTTCGTTAACTTTTTTATTTTATTATATGTTACAACCAGCTACCTTACTTTTTTTGCAGCAATTGTCGAAGCATAATAATAAAGAGTGGTTTAATGCAAACCGCGCAAAATATGATGCAGCCAAAGCAGATTTTTTAGCTTTTACTGCACAAATATTGCACGAAATTACTGCTATTGATCCTGATTTATTACCCTTACAACCAAAAGATTGTGTTTTTAGAATTAATCGGGATGTACGATTTAGTACGAATAAGAGTCCATATAAAACCAATATGGGCGCGGCTTTTAGCAAGGGAGGAAAAAAATCTGCATTAGCCGGTTATTATTTTCATCTTGAACCGGGTAAAAGTTTTGTAGGTGGTGGTATTTGGATGCCGGAAAAAGAAATAATACAAAAAATTAGGCAGGAGATTGATTATTGTTGGGATGAGTGGAAACATTTAATTGCAGCAAAATCGTTTCGGCAAGAATATGGCGATTTAAGCCGAGAGGAAGGTATGTATTTACATAGAGAGCCCAAAGGTTATGAAAAAGATAATCCTGCCATCGCATATTTAAAACTTAAGAGTTGGGTAGCAACCAAACCTTTATCTGATGCCGACATTACAAATAAAAGCTTAATACCCATCGTTATTCACGCATTTAAAACTTTAAAACCGATAGTTCATTTTATGAACCGGGCTATTGAAAATTAGTGGATAAATGCCAAGGGTGGTTTACAGAAATTAATGGCTTTTCTTAAAAATGAAATTACATCAGAGGGTAATAAACTTTCTTCTGCTTGGCATTCTAATGCCAAATCTGCAGCAATGCCATGCATATATACACCTAATTGTGCAGCTACATTTGGTTCATATCCTTGTGCTAATAACGCAGTAATAATTCCGGTTAACACATCTCCGGAGCCACCCTTAGCCAATCCTACGTTGCCAACACTATTAAAATAACCATTGCCATTGTGTGCAACCAATGTATAATGTCCTTTTAAAACAATAATAAGTGGTAGGGTTGCAGAAAGTTTTATTGCGCTTTCTATTCTAGTAAACTCATTATCAACAGGGCCAAATAAACGGTCAAACTCTTTGGGGTGCGGTGTTAAAATACTGCCTGGCGGCAACTGCTGTAGCCATGTTTTGTTTTGCGATATAATGGTTAATGCATCTGCATCTATTACCATAGGTAGTTTATAATGACTAATGGTTTGAAAAAGTAATTGCGAAGCTGCTGCATGCGTGCCTAGTCCCGGACCAATACCTATTGATGTAAAAGAGGTATAGGGTATTACCGTATTTTCTCTAAATAGTACCATGGCTTCGGGGTATTGTATGTTTAAAGCTAGTGCGTTAGCAGATGGAATTTGCGTAGTAACCAAGCCTGCTCCACTTCGTAATGCTGCTCCGGTGGCTAAAATAGCAGCGCCCATTTTTTCTCCACTACCGGCAATTAGCAGTGCATGACCAAAGTTTCCTTTATGTGCAAAAGGATTTCTAATTTTAAAAATTGGTTGAATATCATTTATATCATATAATTTAAAAACAGTATTTACTGAAGCTAAAAAATTTTTGTTTAATCCAATATCCAATATTTCTACCTTACCAAAAAAATGAGCATTTTCTGCAACCAAAAAGCATAATTTATAACTTTGAAAAGTAAGTGTGTGTTTGGCTTTAATAACTATATCACTATTTGTATGTTTATCTATAAACAAGCCCGTTGGTACATCAATAGCAATAGTATAAACATTGGCAGCATTAATATGTTGAACTATTAAGGCATATAAACTGGTTAGTGGTTTGTTTAATCCAACACCCAATAATGCATCTATAATTACTGCATTATTAGGTATATGTGGTAATAAATCTTCAGATGAAATATATTGTACAGCAATACCTAATAAGTGTAACCTATGCAAATTTTCTTGAAAGTTATCTGTGCCGGGTTTGCCAAATTCTGCAATATAAATGGCAGGTGTAATGCCGGCTTCAAATAATTGTCTGGCAATGGCTAAACCATCGCCGCCATTATTACCTTTTCCGCAAAAAATATAAATGGGTTGTTGAATAAAACTTTGCCTTAATAACCATTTGGTGCACTCCATTGCAGCCCGCTCCATTAAATCGATAGAACTTATGGGTTCATGTTCAATAGTATAGGCATCCCATTGCTGTAATTGTAAGGCTGATAATAACTTTTTCATTTTTTAAAGTTATTTCAAAAAAATACACCTTCCTTCAAAATATAAAGAAGGTGTACTAAAAATAAAAAAATTATAACAAGTTATTCTCCATTAAGTATTCTGCAATTTGAATTGCGTTGGTAGCAGCACCTTTGCGCAGGTTATCACTTACAATCCACATATTTAAAGTTTTAGGTTGGGTTTCATCTCTACGTATGCGACCTACAAAAACTTCATCTTTTTCATGTGCCCATAAAGGCATAGGATATAATTGTGCTGTATCATCTTGTTGAACAATTACTCCGGGTGCATGTGTTAATAATTCAATTACTTTTGAAAGTTCAAATTCTCTTTCAAATTCAA
>JAGWPI010000332.1 GCA_028877005.1 Bacteroidota bacterium
AAGATTATATGTGTAATCATACACAATGGGGTGTAGAACTATGCAAACGATTGGACTCTCCTAATTTTAAATTGCTATATGATATTTATCACATGCAAATAGATGAGGGTGATGTAATTAGAACCATACAGCAATACCATTCTTATATTGGTCACTACCATACAGGCGGTGTACCTGGCCGTCATGAAATTAATGAAACACAAGAATTATATTATCCTGCTATAATGAGGGCTATTGTAGCAACCGGTTTTACCGATTTTGTGGCCCAAGAGTTCATTCCAACAGCTAACGATAAAATTGAATCATTAAAGCAAGCCATTTCAATTTGCGATGTATAATGTCTTGGTAAAGAATTGATAAAATTGCTGAAAAGTGTGTACAACAAAAAATATGGTAATAGCTTTAATGGCAATAAAACATGAACAATATTTATTTTTTATATTATAATTTATACAATTTTTATGGCAGAAAATTATTTTGATGCAATTGTAATTGGTTCAGGTATTAGTGGCGGATGGGCTGCTAAAGAATTAACTGAAAAAGGCTTAAAAGTTTTAATGTTAGAGCGTGGGCAAAACATTGAACACATTAAAGACTATGTAAACGCCAATAAAGATCCATGGGAATTTCCGCACAGAGGAAAACCTACACAACAAATGATAAAAGATCATCCCGTTTTAAAGCGCGATTATGTTTTGAACGAGTTTAATGTAGATTGGTGGGTAAATGAACAAGAATCACCTTATACAGAAATTAAACGATTCGATTGGTTTAGAGGATACCATGTAGGTGGTCGTTCATTATTGTGGGGTCGACAAAGCTACCGTTGGAGTGATTTTGATTATGAAGCTAATGCTAAAGATGGAATAGCCGTTGATTGGCCTGTTAGATATAATGAAATAGCCCCATGGTATGATTATGTTGAAAAATTTGCCGGTATCAGTGGTAATAGAGATGGTTTAGCACAACTACCCGATGGTCAGTTTATGCCGCCCATGGAAATGACTTGTGTTGAAAAAGATGTAGCAGCACGTATTAAAAATCAATATAAAGGTGCTCGCACAATGATTATAGGTCGTACTGCTAATATTACTGTTCCTCATGAAGGTAGAACCAATTGCCAATATAGAAACAAATGTTGGCTAGGATGCCCATTTGGTGCTTATTTTAGCACGCAATCTGCTACCTTACCTGCTGCGCAAAAAACAGGTAACCTAACGTTACGGCCTTGGAGTATAGTTACTAAAATATTATATGATAAAGACACTAAGAAAGCTACCGGCGTTGAAGTGTTAGATGCACAAAACAATCAAACTTATGAATACAAGTCTAAAATTGTATTTCTAAATGCTTCTACCTTAAATAGTGCATGGGTGCTTATGAATTCTGCTACCGATATATGGCCTGATGGGTTGGGTAGCAGTAGTGGCGAACTAGGACATAATTTAATGGATCACCATTTAGGCGTTGGCGCATCGGGCATTGTAGAAGGTTATGAAGACAAATATATTTATGGAAGAAGAGCCAATGGTATATATATTCCTCGGTATAGAAATTTATTTGGTGATAAACGCGATTATTTAAGAGGTTTTGGTTACCAAGGTGGCGGAAGCCGCGAAGGATGGAGCCGCTCTATTCCTGAATTAAGTATTGGTGCTGCATTTAAAGAGGCTTTAACCGAACCCGGAACCTGGACTATGGGTATGGGTGGCTTTGGTGAAATTTTACCTTATCACGAAAACAAAGTAACGCTCGATAAAAATAAAAAAGATAAATGGGGTTTACCTGTACTAGCCATTGATTGTGAATTAAAAGAGAATGAATTGAAAATGCGGAAAGATATGTTAAACGATGCCGTAGAAATGCTAGAAGCTGCAGGCGTTAAAAATGTTCAGGGGTGGGACGGCGATGGAACTCCCGGAAGAGGTATTCATGAAATGGGCACGGCTCGTATGGGGAAAGATCCTAAAACTTCTGTTTTAAATAAGTACAATCAGGTTTGGGATGCTAAAAATGTTTTTGTTACCGATGGTTCATTTATGGTATCGGCAGCTTGTGTAAATCCGTCATTATCTTATATGGCTTTTACCGCACGAGCCGCTAATTATGCTGTAGAAGAATTAAAAAAAGGAAATATTTAATATTGATTAATTGTTTTCATTCAACTGAAATAGATATGCCCGGAAATCAACCCAATATTGCAACAAAATCAACAGAGGCAAATACTTACGATGCCATTGTGATTGGCTCTGGTATTAGCGGTGGATGGGCAGCCAAAGAGTTAACTGAAAAAGGAATGAAAACCATTATGTTGGAACGTGGTCGCAATTTTGAACATGTTAAAGATTATAAAACAGCGCAATGGAATCCATGGGATTTTCCGCATAGAGGAAAAACAACCGAAGCACAAAGAAAAGCCTATCCCGTTATCCATCGGGGATGGGCGGCTAATGAAGCGGTTATGGATTATTGGGCTAATGAGCAAGATTGCCCCTATACAGAAATAAAACCATTTACTTGGTGGCGTTCTTATCAGCTAGGTGGTCGCTCCATTTTATGGGGGCGTCAGAGTTATCGATGGAGTGATTTTGATTTTGAAGCTAATGCTAAAGATGGTATTGCCATTGACTGGCCCATTCGTTACAAAGAAATAGCCCCATGGTATGATTATGTTGAAAAATTTGCCGGCATCAGCGGTTCATTAGAGGGTCTGCCTCAATTGCCCGATGGACAATATCTACCTCCTATACCTTTAAACTGTGTTGAAAAAGAGGTAGCTACACGCTTAAAAAAACAATACAACAACGAACGCCATTTATTTATAGGCAGGGTTGCCAATATTACACAACCTATTCAAAGCCGAACCAATTGCCAGTTTAGAAATCGTTGTTGGGAGGGTTGCCCCTTTGGTGGCTATTTTAGTACGCAATCATCTACTCTTCCTGCGGCCATGGCAACAGGAAAACTAACGGTACGTCCTTTTAGTATTGTAACCCGTATACTTTACGATAAAAATACACAAAAAGCTACCGGTGTAGAAGTATTAGATGCTGAAAATAATCAAACCTACATCTATCATGCAAAAATTGTTTTTATCAATGCATCTGCCTTAAATTCTGCTTGGATTTTAATGAATTCTGCTACAGATATATGGCCCGATGGATTAGGTAGCAGTAGTGGTGAATTGGGCCATAATATCATGGACCATCATTACAATTGTGGCGCCTCAGGTATAATGCCCGGTTTTGAATCTACTTATTATGATGGAGGCAGAAGGCCAACCGGTTTTTATATTCCAAGGTTTGCTAATTTGTTTTCTGATAAGCGAAATTACTTGCGCGGCTTTGGCTACCAAGGCAGTGCCAGCCGTGAAGGTTGGAGCAGAGAAGTAGCCGAATTAAATATTGGTGCTGCATTTAAAGAGGCTTTAACAGAACCAGGTACATGGACAATTGGCGCTACTGCTTTTGGCGAAATTTTACCATATCACGACAATAAAATAACACTTGATTCTAACAAGAAAGATAAATGGGGCTTACCTATTTTGGCAATGGATGCAGAAATAAAAGACAATGAAAAGGATATGCGTAGAGATATGGTTCGCGAAATGGCCGAGATGTTAACTGCCGTTGGTGCAACTCATGTTAGTACTTGGGATAATGGACATGCCATGGGTCATGGTATTCATGAAATGGGTACTGCCCGCATGGGGAATGATCCAAAATCTGCTGTGTTAAACAAATACAATCAAGTTTGGGATGCCAAAAATGTATTTGTAACTGACGGCTCATTTATGGTGTCTTCGGCTTGTGTTAATCCATCATTAACTTATATGGCTTTTACAGCAAGAGCTGTAGATCATGCAGTAAATGAATTGAAAAAGAAAAATATTTAAATTAAAATGCGATGATAGCTGAATAGTGATTAGAAAGTACAAGTGAGTGACACAACCGGTGTTGCACAAAGCAGCGAAAGCTGATAACAAAATAAAAATTATGCCTCAGGATACAAAAAATATACATGTAAACACAATCGGTAAGTCTAGTCATACTTATGATGCCATTGTTATTGGCTCTGGAATTAGTGGTGGATGGGCCGCGAAAGAATTAACCGAAAAAGGGCTAAAAACACTTTTATTGGAAAGGGGAAAAGAAGTGGTACACATTAAAGATTATCCAACTGCTACATTAAATCCATGGGATTTTCCGCATCGGGGCAAAATGCCATTAAATGTTATCACTGAAAACCCGGTGGTTGCACGCTGCTATGCTTTTGGTGAGGCTTCGCAACATTTTTTTGTGAAAGATACAGAACACCCTTATGTACAAGAAAAACCTTTTGATTGGATTAGAGGATATCAGGTAGGCGGTAAAAGTTTATTATGGGCTCGACAAACACAGCGGTGGAGTCGGTTTGATTTTGAAGGTCCTGAACGTGATGGGTTTGCCATACCTTGGCCTTTCACTTATGATGAAATTGCACCTTGGTATTCGCATGTTGAAAAATTTGCAGGTATTAGTGGTAATAAAGATGGCTTAGAAACACTACCGGATGGAGAATTTTTACCTCCATGGGATTTGAATTGTGTGGAGAAAACTATTCAGCAGCGCATAATGCAACATTATAAAAATCGTTTTGTTGTGCAAGGCCGATGCGCACATTTAACTAAGCCGGCCCCTATTCATATAGAACAAGGTCGTGCGCAATGCCAAGCCCGTAGTTTGTGTGAAAGGGGTTGTCCATTTGGAGGGTATTTTAGTTCAAATGCCAGTACAATACCCTGGGCACAAAAAACAGGTAATCTTACGTTAGTGCCCGAAAGTGTTGTTCATTCTATTATTTATGATGAAAAATTACAGAAAGCCACCGGCGTTAGAGTAATAAATGCTATTACAAAAGAAGCAACAGAATATTATGCCAAAATTATTTTTGTAAATGCTTCTACCATTAATACTAACTTAATACTACTTAATTCCATCTCTAATCGTTTTCCAAATGGTTTAGGTAATGATAGTGGTTTTTTGGGTAAATTTATTGCCTTTCATAATTACCGGGGGCATATTAGTGCTGCATTTGATGGGCCAATGGATAAATACTATTATGGAAGAAGACCCACTCAAGCTATGATGCCTAATTTTAGAAATGTGTATCAGCAAGAAACAGATTTTTTAAGAGGATATATGGTACACTATAGTGCCGGAAGAGGGAGAGCATCTGCCGAAGGCATTGGGGCCAATTACAAAGCGGCCATTACTGAAGCAGGTAACTGGTATGTTAGTATGATGATGCAAGGAGAAACTATTCCCAAAGAAACCAATCATGTGCGTTTAAGTACTACAGAGAAAGATGAATGGGGTATTCCACAATTAATTACTTCTGTAGATTATGATGAAAATGATGAGAAATTGTTAAAAGACTTTTTAGCACAAGGAAGTGAGATGTTGGCAGCAGCAGGTTGTACCAACATACAAACACACGATAGTAAACAAGCACCAGGTTTAGATATTCATGAAATGGGTGGTGTAAGAATGGGGAAAGATCCTTCAAAGGCTTTATTAAATGAATGGAACCAGATGCACCATTGTAAAAATGTTTTTGTAACGGATGGTGCTTGTATGGTAAGTACCAGTACACAAAATCCGTCATTAACTTATATGGCAATTACCGCAAGAGCTGCTAATTATGCAGTTGAGCAATTGAAAAAAAACAATATTTAATTATATATTAAAATACAAACTATGGATAGAAGAGAACTTTTAAAAATGGTTGCACTAGCTACAGGTGGTGTAATGATTGGTGGCGAGTTTTTACTCAGCGGTTGTAAAAATGAAAAATCGGGTGTGGTTGCATTTAAGCCCGACGATATTGCTTTTTTAGATGAAGTAGGTGAAACTATTATACCAACTACCTCTTCACCTGGTGCGAAAGCTGCTGGTATTGGTAACTTTATGAAAGTTATGGTAACGGATTGTTATACCGAGCCAGATCAAAAAGCTTTTATGGAAGGTATAAACCAATTGAATGAAGCTTGTAAAAAAGAAAATGGTATAGACTTTATGCAAGCAACGCCCCAACAACGCACCGCTTTGTTAGAAAAAATAGATGCTGAGGCCAAGGCTTTTCAAAAGGAAAAAAATGAGAAAGAGGCTAAGCTTAAAGAAGAAGCTACTAAAGAACGTAATAAAAACATAGCCATGTTGCCGAATCATTATTTTACTATGATGAAGCAGCTTACACTATTTGGATATTTTACTTCAAAACCCGGAGCCACAGAAGCTTTGCGCTATGTAGCTGTGCCCGGGCATTATGATGGGTGTACGCCTTATAAAAAAGGTGACAAAGCTTGGGCAACTTAGTATTTATTTATCTTTTATAAACCTACAATTTTTACACTTAAAATTATTTATATGTCAACCAATCGTCGAAATTTTTTAAAAATGGGTGGTTTGTCTGCTTTAGCTTTTGCAGCGCCGGTTAAAAAAATGGCTACTAATATTCTTACCGATGTTACCAATCATACTCAAGGCGACCTTTCTAAATTTGGCTTGCAATTATGGACGGTAAAAGAAGACATGGCAAAAAATCCTAAAGAAACACTGAAAGCAGTTGCTTCTTATGGCTACAAACAATTAGAAAGTTTTGAAGGTAAGATGGGTATGTTTTGGGGAATGACTAATAAGGAATTTAAAAAGTATTGTGATGGTATTGGTACAAAAATCATCTCATCGCATTGCGATATAAATACCAATTTTGAACGAAAAGCAGCTGAAGCAGCTGAGATTGGAATGAATTATTTAATTTGTCCATATAAAGGTCCGCAAAAAGATATTGATGCCTTTAAAAAAATTGCAGATCAATTTAATCAGTGCGGGGAAATTTGTAAAAAGAACGGTATACGGTTTGCGTACCACAATCACGATTATTCATTTAAACCAATTGATGGCCAGGTACCTCAGGTAGTAATGATGAACGCAACTGACCCTAATTTGGTTGATTTTGAAATGGATATTTATTGGGTTGTAGCAGCAGGAGAGAATCCGCAGGAATGGCTAAAAAAATACAGTCATCGTTTTCGTTTGTGCCATGTAAAAGATTTAGCCAGAACCGCTAATGGAGGGCATGAATCTTGCATTTTGGGTAAGGGCACCATTAATTATCCTGAAATTTTAAAAACAGCCAAAGCCAATGGTATGGAATATTATATTGTTGAGCAAGAAGCATTTACCGGAACTACTCCTTTATTAAGTGCCAAAGCCGATGCTGCTTATATGAAAGCATTTAAATTTGCTTAATAGTTGTATTTTATTTAATATATAGCGATGAATAGGTTGGCTTATTCATCGCTATTTTTATGGAAAGTATTACATGGTAAGTGCTGGCTTATGCCTGTTTTATTTTTGCTTGGTTAAACACAATTTTATTATATCCCAAAGCCAATAGTAAAATGGCTAAATAAGTTACAATGTTAAACCATGTATGATGATCTAAGCCAAAAGGCAATTGCCAATGCTCTAATCCCGATAAAAGTACTAAACATACTCTGGCAATATTGCAAATAACAATAATGGCTATACCTATAATTATCCAAAATAATTTATGCCACCATTTTCCATGATGGGTTATTACAAAAGCTAACCAAAAACTAATTACAGCAAAACCTAAACAAGAATAATTTAAAATAATGCCATATTCACCACTAATGGTTAATATATCAGATTGTGGGCTATACATATAATAGCCTAATGCTTCTAAAATTTTTCTACTACCATCTAATACAATAGTTCTGTTTAGGGCAATATAATTCAGGTAATGATCTAAAAAAGGAATATAATAATGGTAAGGTGTTGTAAGCCCCCAATAAATTTTTGTTCCCCAATAAAACAACATAAACCAGCCCAAAAATTGCAGGGCATACTTCCAAACAACAATTGAAGTGAGGAAATAAGTTTCCTTATTTTTACCGGTAAGGGTTTGCATATTATCAAAAATAAGTGCTATTGGCTAGGTTTGTAAGAAATATTTGGTAATTTTTTCCATTTGGCTTTCCATCATCATTTGGTGTTAGTTTTTGTTAATTACTGCTAATTGTTTCTGTTAAAATAAGGGTATTAACCATGCCTTAACTTTCCTTTAAAGCAAACTATAACTAACTTGTGCATAATAATTACATAATTTTTCACTCTAAAAATATATTGTTATGAGTACACAAAAACTATTAGTTGGTATTTTATCGGGTGTAGCAGCAGGGGTAGCAATTGGTTTATTAACAGCGCCTGCAAAAGGTAGTGAAACACGTAAAAAAATTGCAGATGCAGCCGATGATTTAAAACATAAATTACGTCATTTACGTGGTCAAGCAAATAGTGAGCTAGATGAATTAAAAGCCGTTATAGAGCAGGAAAGTGCCGGATTGCGTGATGATGTACGAGAAAGAATTTTAAAGTTAGTTGAAGCCAGCAGAACTTCATTTCACCGAATGGCCGAAGATGCTAAAATGAGTTAAATTTTTTTAGGGTTTGCCATATAGGAATAACCCATTTTATAAAAAGAGGCTGCTTCGAAAATGAAGCAGCCTCGTCTATTATACAAGTATTGGTTAAAATTCAGGTAGAACTGGTTTGGTTTTCATGATATCATCTATTTTTACCATTACTTCAGGGGTTAATAAAGGCAATATTTCTAATGCTTTTAAATTATCGGTTAGTTGCTCTGTTTTGGTAGCACCTAAGATAGCAGTTGTAACATGCGGGTTTTTAATTGTCCATGCAATGCTTAATGCTGCTAGTGGAACACCTAATTCATTCGCAAATAAACTGAGTTGTTTTACGCGTTCTAATTTTTCAGTTATCATTAATCTATCTTTCAGCCATTCAAAACCTTCAATACTTAAACGGCTGCCTTCGGGTATGCCATTATTGTATTTACCTGTTAACAAACCGGCTGCTAATGGGCTCCAAATAGTGGTACCCAAGCCAACATTTTTAAATATTTCTACATATTCGTTTTCTAATTTGTTTCTTTCAAACAAATTATATTGTGGTTGCTCTACCGATGGTCCAACAAGGCGATAATCACGTGCTATTCTATGGGCTTCCATTATTTCAACACCACTCCACTCGCTAGTGCCCCAATACAAAATTTTACCTTGGTTAATAAGTGTGTTCATGGTTAATACTACTTCTTCAATGGGCGTGGTTTTATCGGGCCTATGGCAGAAATATAAGTCCAAGTAATCGGTTTGTAAGCGATGTAAGGCCTCATGGCAAGCCTCGGTTAAATGTTTACGGCTTAATCCGGTTTGATTGGGTTTATTGTTTTTGCCACGCCATCCAAAAAAGGCTTTAGAAGAAAGAGTGTATGAAGTGCGGTCCCATCCTTTATTTTTTAGTACACGCCCCATCATTTTTTCACTTTCTCCTAAGGCATAGGCTTCTGCATTGTCAAAAAAATTAATACCATTATCATAAGCTACGCCCATTAATTCATCGGCAATGCCATCGTTAATTTGTTTGTGAAAAGTAACCCAACTGCCAAAACTTAATACACTTAGTTGTATGCCGGTGCGGCCCATTTTTCTGTATTCCATATAATATTATTTTTTAAAATTAATAAAATTTATTTATAAAGAACTATCTGGCACATTTAAAAAACTACTTTGTCCAGCATTACCATAACCTACTTTATAAACTTTAATATTTGTAAGGTCTTGATTTGATGAAAACCCTGTGCCATATAGTTTTTGACGAATAGGATTTGTTTGGCTTATGATGACCGGTTTGTCGGTATAATATGTACCTTTTAATTGATCCCAGTATAGTTCATTGGTGAATAACGTATCTCCTTTTATGTTGAATACAATAACACTATCGCGCAATAATACTTTGTTCTCGTTTTCTAAGTAGGAGCCAAATCTTGCAAATAATTTACTGTCAATTTTGGGGGTGCTATCATAAAAATCTACATGAAGTGTTCTTGGGAACTCAATTTTTATGGTATCATATTGATAACGAAGCATATAAGGTGCTTTTAAAACGGCTTTAATTCTACCAGCTTGACTAAACTGGCTAACAATACCAGTACCTTCTTCTACACCTAATTTTCGCTTGCCTAAATTTTCCACTTCATGGATATCATTTTCACAGGAGATAGCCATACCCATACTAACAATAACCACAAACCATTTTTTTATTCTGTACATAGGTACACCTCCTTAAAAAATTAAAGAACAAATTTACAATTTGAAGCCCATATCTAAGGATTATTTAAACGATTGATGTGCAATAAGCCTTTAAAAAGTAGCTCTTCATCGGTATAAACGTTGTTATGTAAGTATGTTTTAAAAAAATTCATATCGCCTCCGGTAATACTTACCTGCAATTTGGCAAATTTTTCTCGATAAGCATCAATCATTCCGTCAATTTCTTTGGCCATGCCCATTAGAACACCACTTAATATATTGGTACGGGTATCATAACCAATTAGTGGGAAATTGCTATCTGCTTCAATTAAAGGTAATTTGGCTGTTTGCTCATGCATGGCTTTAAAGCGCATGTTCATACCCGGAGAAATGCCACCTCCTAAAAATTCATGAAAGGGATTAATATAATTATAGGTAATACAAGAACCTAGTCCAATGGCTAAATTGTGTTGCTTCGGAAATAAATTTACTACTGCACTGCAAATAGCCAGTCTATCGGCACCAATAGTAGCCGGTTTGCCAACGGGTGTTGTAATGGGTAGTTTGCTTTCGTGGTTTAATAAGTGAAATTTAGTGTGATGAGATAGTAAATTATTTATTTCAGGATTGTGTTGAATAACGGATGATAATATGCTATGTGTGGGTTGGTAAGTATTTAACAAATGCGATACCGTTACTGTGTCATCATTCTCTAAATGTAAAATCTTTACTATGGAATCATCCTGAAAAATTGCGCCTT
>JAGWPI010000333.1 GCA_028877005.1 Bacteroidota bacterium
AAACCTCATTTTTACTATAAAATAGAATACACAAAAGCCGTACTATATGCCTGTACGGCTTTTTTTTACCTACCACTCCTGTATATTCCTGCAAAATAATTCAGCTTTTTGCCTGTTTTTGGTAAATTGTGGACACTGCCTTTGGGCAATGAACAGTATCTTTAGCAACAATGGTTTAAAATTGTTGATTGTAAAACACATTCATCTTTTCAAAAATATGCCTACTTCTTATTTCAATTCCCTTAACTACCCTGCTACCCCAACAAATACAAATGTTATTTTGTCAATGTACCATCATCTATCTACCCATAAAAACTATTTTTTGCATATGAAAACATTCTCGGCCATAGTACTGCTTTTATTCATCAGTTGTTCTTTGCAGGCACAAAATTTTTATGCGCATTCTAAGGCAGCAGACAGATGGGTAAACCATACGTTTAAAAAAATGAGTAAAAAAGACCGGATTGCCCAACTAATGATTGTACGTGCCCATAGCAATTTAGGGCCTGAACATGTACAGGCTGTTACTCAATTGGTACAACAATACCATGTAGGCGGACTATGTTTTTTTCAGGGTGGACCGGTTCGTCAGGCATTACTTACCAACTATTATCAGCAAATAGCCAAAACCCCTTTAATGATTTGTATAGATGGCGAATGGGGCCTGGGTATGCGGCTAGATAGTGTACTACCTTTTCCACGCCAATTACTAATGGGTGCTATTAGCGATAATGCATCCCTTGTATACCAATTTGGCAAAGCAGTGGGCGAACAATGTAAACGAATGGGTATACAGGTTAATTACGCACCGGTAGTTGATATTAACAATAATCCCGAAAATCCGGTTATTAATGATAGAAGTTTTGGAGAAGACAAATACAAAGTAGCATTATACGGTAAAGCATTTATGAAAGGTATGCAGAATGAAAATATTATGGCATGTGCTAAACATTTTCCGGGGCATGGAGATGTATCAGTTGACTCGCACAAAGACTTACCCGTTATTGAAAAGAGTATGGCACAACTAGATTCATTGGAGTTATATCCTTTTAAAGCACTTATTAAAGCAGGGGTTGGTAGTGTAATGATGGCTCATTTATTTGTACCTGCTATTGATAGTACAGAACATGTGGCAACTTCTATTTCTAAAAATGCCGTAACAGGATTATTAAAAAATAAACTAGGCTTTCAGGGTATTACTTTTACCGATGCGCTAGAAATGCAGGGTATTGCCAAATACTTTCCTGCAGGAGAAGCTGCCCTACAATCACTAATTGCCGGTAATGATTTGCTATGCTTACCCGGCGATGTACCAGGCAGTATTAAAGTAATATTACAAGCCATTAAACAAAATAAATTGAGTTGGAATGATATTAATGCTAGAGTAAAAAAAGTACTACTGGTGAAATATAATATGGGTTTAGCACAACGCACTACCATTGATACCACAAACCTTGTAAATGATTTAAATAAGCATACGGCTACACTCAATCAAACATTGGCTGAACAAGCCCTTACTTTAGTAAGGCTACAAAACCAAGCATTACAACCTTTACAACAACAGCAAAAAATAGCATACATAGCCATTGGCGCTAATGGAAAACCTATTATTGCCCAACAATTACAAAGCCATTATGGAGCCGCCTATTTTGGGTTTGCCGATAAACAATGGGTGGGGAAAGAAGTGATGGATAATTTAAATAATACACTTCCACAAGCAAAATCAGATACAGCTGCTGCCAATAATTTAATCAATACATTACGTTCAGGTAACTACAACATAATTATTGTTGGCATACACAATTATAGTCGCCGCCCATTGCACAACTTTGGCATAGACAATCCTTCTGTGTATTTGTTGCACCAGTTACAACAATTACCACAAAGCTTACTCTGCTTTTTTGGAAACCCTTATGCAATGGCCAATGTATGTGAGGCACCCAATTTGCTGGCATGTAATGAAGATACATATGATACACAAATGGCAGCTTACCAGTGGTTAACCGGCCATCTAACGGCAAAAGGAACTTTACCCGTTTCGGTTTGTAGTACACTGCCTTACGGTACCGGATTACAGTATAATAACTGGTTTCCTAAAACTATACCTGCTGCAGTAGACATGAATGATTCTATACTTAAACAAATAGACAGTATTGCACAAGAAGGAGTGAACAAAGGAGCCTATCCGGGTTGTGAAGTACTAGCTGCCAGAAATGGAAAAGTTGTGTACCACAAAGCTTTTGGCTATACTAATTTTGATAAGCAAATACCCGTAACACTACAAACAGTATACGACTTGGCTTCTGTAACCAAAGTATCGGCTACTACTGTTGCTATTATGAAATTGGTAGATGAAGGAAAAGTAGATATCCAAAAAACATTAGGCGACTATTTACCCATTGCTAAGGGCACAAATAAAGCCCCATTGGTATTGAAGGACATATTATTACATCAGGCAGGCTTAGTACCATTTATCAGTTTTTATAAAGAAGTAATTGATTCAATAACGGGAATGCCTTTGCCGCAATATTTTACTACAAAGCAAGATGCCCTTCACCAAGTAAGAGTAGCCGAAAACCTATACCTGCGTAATGATTGGGAAGATACCATTCTGCAGCGTATTATGCAAAGTAAACTATTGCCACGCGGACATTATGTATATAGCGATAATGATTTTATACTATTGGCTAAGGTAGTAGAAGCTGTAACCGGACAGCCTTTAAATGAATATGTAAAAGAACAGTTTTACCAACCCTTGCACATGATCTCTACCACTTTTTCGCCACGCAAAAACATACCGTTAGATGCAATTGCCCCAACTGAGGTAGAAAAGCATTTCCGTAACCAACAAATGTGGGGCGATGTACATGATGAAGGAGCCGCTATGTTAGGCGGCATAGCCGGCCATGCCGGTTTATTTAGTGATGCATACGATTTAGCACAACTATACCAAATGTTATTAAACAAGGGGGTTATGAATGGAAAACGCTATTTATCGGAACAGGTAATTGAAACATTTACAGCCTATAACAGCGCAGAAAGCCGCCGCGGATTGGGGTTTGATAAACCTGAAAAAAACAATGCTACTGACAAAGATCCTTACCCTTGTAAAGATGCATCACCCCTCACTTTTGGGCATACCGGATTTACAGGCACCTGTGTGTGGGTTGACCCAAAAGAGAATTTAGTGTATATATTTTTAAGCAACCATGTAAATCCTACCAGAAACAATAATTTATTATTCAGTTTACACATCCGCCCCAATATTCAAGAAGTATTGTATCATGCAATAGTAAAGTGAATAGAATTTTATATATTTAGGTAATTCTAAAAAGGGTTTAATAAATTTTATCAACCATATTATAAAAGTTAATTCATGCGTCGTCATTATTTTATTTTCGGTATTTTGGTAATAGGCATTAGCCTGCTAACCGCTTGCTCATCCAAAATACCCAAAGAATTGAAGCTTATTCCCAACAATGCTTCGGTGGTGTTTACTATTAATGCAGGTCTATTACAAGAAAAATTATCGAAGGCAGGTATTTCAATGGATTCAATTGTGCGTAAAATAATACCTATAGATACTTCTAATAGCCATTTAATAGACCAATATAACAACCTACTAAACGCAGGCATTGATTGGCGTAACCCCATTACTATTTTTAGAACCACTAAAGTTTACCCCAATAAATCGTATAGCAATTTTATACATATTATTATTGGCATTACAGATAGTGCTAAACTTTCTGCTTATCTAGCCAAAATAGATGATTTAAAAGGAAGAGATATACATCAGGAAAAAAATTATGCCTATATTCAAATGGATGGTAATGCAATTATTTCGTGGAATAAGCAAGATGCTATTGTAACCTTACAAGCGTTTACTGAAATGCCGAGAGGAATATTTCCTGATAGTAGCATACAGGTAAAGCAGCCGGATATAATAAGCAAGGTAGATGAATTGCAGAAAGAAATTAACCGTTGTTATACACAAAGTAGCAGCGCTTCATTAAGTGCCATACCTATTGTACAATCATTATTTAAAACTGAAGCAGATGGTTATTTTTATAATACCACTACAGATGCCTTCAATACATTTAATACCGGCATGCTGCAACTGCCTAAATTAGCCGATTTACTAAATAACAATATTACTACAGCAACATTTAATTTTGATAAAGGCGCTATTGTAGCAAATACCAGCTTTTATCCTAATAAGCTAATGAAAGCCATTTTTGAAACCTATAAAAGTGGAAAAATAAAAACAGCATTGGTAGAACATTATCCTTCTAAAAATATTGATATGGCTTTTCTGCTAGCTTTTAATCCAAAAATAATAGATGGTATATTACAACAGTTAGATGTGGCACCGCTAGTAGATGGATTTTTAGACAAAGCAGGTATACCTTCTTCTGCTATTTATGAGGCATTTACTGGTGATATGGCATTGGTGGTTTCTGACCTAAACTTTAGAAAAGATAGTTTATCGAAAAACAAGTGGGGTAAGTTTTTAATGAATATGCCCATTGGTAATAGTAGTAGTTTTCATAAAATAATGGACAAGGCAGCTGAAGCAGGATATGTAGTAAAACAAAACAATAATTATTCGGCAGGAAAAATAATGGAATCGTTTAATATATCGCTAATGAGCGATGATAAGAATATGATTATTACCAACGATACCAACTTGCTAAATACTTACAAAGCCAATACCACACCAATGGCCTTTAATAGTAATATACTAAAAGAAATGAAAGGCACTCAATCATTTTTTTATGCAGATATCAATAGCATTATACAGTCGCTTCATTTAGATAGCTCGCATTCTAATGCAATTATTCAACACACTTTTAAAGATGCTATTTTTAAAGCAGATGCATTTGATGGTACTGTTACAAAAGGAACTTATACAATAAACATGCAAAACGAGCAACAAAACAGTTTAATTAGTATTTTACAACTATTTCCTTACATAGCAGAACAAATACAAAAGAAAAGAGAAGCCCAAAAAATCAACCCGGGTAATACCAATGAATCTATTTTCAATGTGCCTTTTTCTTCCAGATTGGGTAGCCTGTAATTTGAAGCCATAAAATGATGTTATTACGTATAGAGCAACTTGTACCGACCCCATTAAAACCAAATTTAGCCAATCGAAAAAGCGATATTTGGTTACAAAACACAACTTTTTCTGCGGGGCAATTTATAAAGATAAAAGCACCTAGTGGATCAGGTAAAACCACTTTTATACATTTATTATACCATCTTCGAAATGATTATGAAGGAAATATATACTGGAATGAGCAACAACAGCAACAATTCAATACAACGCAATTGGCTTTGCTGCGACAACAACACATTAGTATTATATTTCAGGATTTACGTTTATTTCCCAATATTACTGCACGCGAAAATATTGAATTAAAAAGGGTTATGCAAACACCCTATTATTCCGCAACCGAAGTAACCAGAATGGCTGAACTATTGGGCATTACTAAAATATTAGCACAACGTACAGGCATTTGTAGCTATGGCGAGCAACAGCGCATTGCAATTATACGGGCCCTAATGCAGCCCTTTAATTGGCTACTGATGGATGAACCTTTTAGCCATCTTGATAGCGAAAATACAGCAAAAGCAGCAGCCTTAATTAAGGAAGAATGTACCAAAAGAAATGCCGGATTTATATTAACAGATTTAGAAGATGATACACATTTTAACTACCACCAAACCTTACTATTATAGTGAAAGAATGGAATAGTATATTAAAGAAAATAATTAAATCAGCTTCCGGTAGATTAAGGTTGCTATTAGCTACTATTGGACTTTCAGTGGCATTGTTGCTCATATTATCTGCTGTGCAGTTGCAAGCCAATTACAACGAGTTATTACATAGCAAAAATAATCAGGATAGTGTAGCCAATTTTTTGGTGGTGAATAAACAACTAAGCAATGCCAATTATGGCAATACTACTTTATCAACAACAGCAATAGCAGATTTAAAAAAACAACCTTTTGTAGATGCAGTAGGTATTTTAACGCCCAGCCGTTTTAAAGCTGCTATTCAAAGTTATAGTAGTCAGTTCCCGTTTTATACAGACATTTCATTTGAAAGTGTGCCGGCTACCTTTATAGATGTTGATAGCACGCAGTGGCACTGGGCACCCGGAGATGATGTTGTACCCATGATTGCACCCAATTTATTTCTCGATTTTTATAATTTTCAGTTTTCACTTTCTCAAAACCTACCCCAATTAACACAGGAAATTGTAAAAATGATTGTATTTAAAGTAAACATTCAAACAGCCACAGGTATCCTATCTTTAAAAGGGAAAGTGGTAGGTTTTAGTGACAGAATTACTTCATTACTTGTTCCCGAGTCGTTTATGCAATGGGCTAATGCGCAATATGCAACAGAGAATAATTTACAACCCTCAAGGGTAGTAATTCGTACCAAAGATCCGGGCAACCCGGCATTGGTGCAATATTTAAAAGAACACCAACTAACCACAGATGCCGATAAAACTCGTTTTAGCAAATACCGCCAAATTGTGAATATGGTAGTGCGTATTAGTTGGATAACCGGTATTATTTTATTGCTATTTGCCTTACTCATCTTTTCTCTTTTTATTCAATTAACCATTGCTTCTTGTAAAGAGGAAATAGAATTGCTAATTACACTCGGTGCAGCACCTAAACAACTAAGGCAGTTTTTAATGCGGCGTTTTTTCCCTAACAACATATATATCATGATAGCAGCAATTATCATCATTAGTATACTACAATATGTATTATCACATTGGCTGCAACAACAATACATGTTTATTAGTACTATCATTTCCATATATACCTTTGTTACAGCACTAGTATTTTTAGGCGTACTATGGATAGTTAATTTTGCTACTATCCAACACTACATTAAAAAAGAAAACAGCTAACACCCTTTTACTTGTATTACATGTGGCAACAAGCTTTCAATTATTTTAAAAAAATATTCGCGATTCTCCTGCTATGCCTACCGGTAATGAATAGCATGGCACAAAATAACCTGCCACCTATTGGCAATTGGCGCGAACATTTCAATTATCAAAACACAATCGCAGTTATACAAGGCGATAAATTGTATTGCGCAACAAGCAATAATGTATTTAGTATAGATGCAACTAATGAAATTGAAAGATATAGTAAAGTAACCGGCTTAAATGATGTGGGTGTAAGTGCTATTGGATGGGATGACTTTACCCAACAGTTGGTTATTGCTTATAACAGCAGTAATATAGATGTACTAAAAGGCAGTATTGTTACCAATATAGGAGATATAACCAGAAGTAATATTAGCGGTAACAAAAGTATTTATGCCATTTATTGTAATGCAGGCTATGCTTATTTGTGTAGCGGATTAGGTATTATTGTGGTAAATCTGCAGAGCTATGATATTAAAGACACTTGGATAATTGGCAGCAATGGTAATCAGATAAATACCCGTGCTTGCATTCAACTGAACCAACAGTTTTATGCAGCTACAGATGAGGGTTTAAAAACAGCGCCAAGTATAGGTGTAAATTTAGCCAATTACCAAAATTGGAATACATTAAGTGGCACAAACGGATTACCAACAGGTTCAGTAAAAAATATTGTAACAGCTAATGGTACTTTATATGCACAAATACAAGACACTATTTATGCCTTACAAAATAATCAATGGATAAATTGGTATAGTGACAATAACTGGCCTATTGTACAAATAGAAGCCTCCGGAAAAAATATACTCGTGTGCCAAAGAACAGCAACTGGCAATAGTCGTGTTATCACTTTAAATTCCAATGCCGGCATTACCAATACCATTGCAGTTCCTAATGTAATATCATTTCCTAAAGATGCAATTTTGGTAAATAGCACAACTTGGATAGCCGATTACTATGGAGGATTATCCGCGTTTAACAATAATACCTATCAACGCTATATACCAAATGGACCATTAGGCCCTGCCAGTGGCGATATGGTTTTTAGTGGACAAACTCTTTATGTAGCTGCCGGAAGCGTAAATGATGCTTGGAATTATTTATACAACCGAAATGGTATTTACATTTTGCAAAACGGTATTTGGAATGATGTGGGGGCATATACCAATCCGGCATTAGATACCACACTCGATTTTATTGCATTAACCACTGATAAAAGAGATGGCAGTATTTGGGCAGGTAGTTACGGAGGTGGGTTGGTGCACTTGAATGGCACCTCTTTGCAGATTTACAAACAGAACAATTCTACCCTACAACCTGCAATCGGCGACCCGGGCAGCTACAGAATTAGCGGACTTGCATTTGACAATCAAAACAACTTATGGATAGCCAATTATGGCGCTGCTTTAAACTTGCAAGTGCTAAAAAATGACGGCAGTTTTAAAGGTATTTCAATACCCTTTACTCTTACAGAAAATGCAGTTAGCCAGATAGTAGTGGATGATGCCAACCAGCTATGGATTGTAAGCCCCAAAAACAATGGTTTAATTTGTTATAATTACGGCACTAGTATTGATGCTACAAATGATGATCAATGGCAATTATTACAAACAGGCATAGGTAAAGGCAATTTGCCCGGTAACAATGTATATTGTTTGGCAAAAGATAAAAATGGTTTTATTTGGGTAGGTACTAATAATGGCATTGGTATTATACAATGTGCACTCAATTATTTTCAACAGCCTTGTGATGCTGTGTGGCCAGTAATTCAACAAGACCAGTTCGCCGGTTATTTATTTCAAGGTCAACAAGTAAAATGTATAGTAGTAGATGGTGCCAATAGAAAATGGGTTGGTACCAACAATGGGGTATGGTTAGTTTCCGCCGAAGGCGATAAAATAATTCAACATTTTACAGCAAGCAACTCGCCTTTACCGGATAATAATGTACAAAAATTAGTGATAGAACCAATTACAGGCGAAGTATTTATAAGCACTT
This sequence comes from Bacteroidota bacterium, assembly GCA_028877005.1. Lineage (GTDB taxonomy): Bacteria > Bacteroidota > Bacteroidia > Chitinophagales > Chitinophagaceae > Hydrotalea. Next base: position 8,961 of record JAGWPI010000333.1, read on the forward strand.
TTACGGGTATTGTAAGCTATAGAAGTACCGCCACGGAAGGCACTGCTACTAACGATAGTGTATTGGTGTTCCCCAATCCTGTTCCGCCGGGCTATTCAGGCACCATTGCAATTAGAGGAGTAGCTGATAATGCATTGGTTAAAATTGCAGACTTATCGGGTAGGTTGGTGTTTCAAACACAAGCTTTAGGTGGACAGGCCATTTGGAATGGGGTAAACTACAAGGGAGAAAAAGTTGCCAGTGGCATTTACTTAGTGCTGATTCGTGATCAGATAACCGGGCAAGAAAAACTGGCCACTAAAATTGCCATCATAAGTGGCAGGTAAAAATATATGCAGTACAATAAGCTTATGTAACGCAGTAATTAAAAGCCGCTAATGGCAACTACATGGCCAATCTTCCCGTAAATCAATACAAGTTATAACTGTTAATACATTATTACATTCTGCTACAATTACTCTAAGGTATTGGCGCTCAGCAGTAGTGCCTTCTAAAGCATACCTTTTATGGCAATCATCCGCTTGCAAGGCACTTTTATGGTAATCAATTTTTCCATAATGTATTATTTCCTTTATTTCCTCTTCGGTAATGTGGCGACATTTCATTCTGCATTGTGCATGGCGCGAATAACGAATTAAGGCCGGATTGGGATTAAAGGTACTGTTTGAAAACAGTTCTGTTCGGCTTGTTGAGTGGTATGATTTATTGTGGTTAGGCTGTTGTTGACAAGAATAGAAAGCCATCAATTGCCACAAAAAAAGTAAGAAAAATACATGAGAGCGCATTCTCAAAAATAGGGAGTTTGTCCCAAAAAATATGGTTGCCAATTTTATTCACCCACTATTTTCGGTCATTTACCGCCCGGTTAACGTCACCTGCCTATCTCCTCTACTACCCTATAAACAACAGATTTAGTTTTGCGGTGTTTAAAAAAAAGAATATGCATTCTACTAATCATCGCAGCAACAACCGAGCTTTTACCGGCATAATTTTAATCATTGGCGGCTTATTATTGCTGGCTTATAAAATGGGTTACCCAATTCCCGGTTGGATTTTTTCTTGGCCAATGCTTTTAATTGTTATTGGCATTTTAGTAGGTATTAAAAACCGATTTCAAAACTTTGGATGGTTCATCATGATAGCCATTGGTAGCTTTTTTCTAATTGATCAGGAATTAGCAAGTGCTTCATTTCATCAATATTTTTGGCCGGCATTTTTAATTTTGGCAGGTATCATTTTTATATTAAAACCTAAAAAAAGTACAAGTGTTTGCGTCAAAAGATTTAAGCAAGAACGAGAAGTATACAATAACATTAATAATACACCTTCTGGCATTACCAGTGAAGAAGATTACCTGAGTATTAATTCTATTTTTAGCGGCATACAACGCACAGTTATTTCAAAAAATTTTTCGGGTGGAAAAATCAACTGTGTATTTGGTGGTGTAGAAATAGATTGTACACAAGCCGACATAATAACCCCTGCCTGCTTACAAATAGAAGCAGTTTTTGGCGGAGTAAAATTGATTATACCGAAAAACTGGAGCATTACCAATGAATTGGACGGCGTATTTCATGGAGTTGATGACAAAAGAAATCAAAATACCCTGCCAATAGATACACCAAATAAAGTGCTTATTTTAAAAGGATCGGCAGTATTTGCAGGTGTGGAAATAAGAAGTTATTAACCGTATAGTATTGGTTTAATCAACAAAAAAATAAACTTATTCATCTACTATAACCATCATTCATAACAATGAAACAAACAATCTTAGGAGCCGGAGGTGCTATAGGAATTGAATTAGCAAAAGCATTAGTTACTTATACATCAGATATACGCTTGGTAGCACGTAACCCCAAAAAAATAAATATAACAGATGAACTACTTTCTGCTAATCTTTTAAACAAAGAAGAAGTAATGAGGGCGGTTAATGGCAGTTCTGTAGTATATGTAGTTATAGGATTAGCCTATAATACAAAAATATGGCAACAACAATGGCCGGTCTTAGTTAAAAATATAGTAGACGCCTGTACGGAATATGGTTGTAAGTTAGTATTTTTTGATAACGTGTATGCCATTGGCGGAGATCAGGTAAAACACATAACAGAATTATCGCCCATAAGCCCTACCAGTAAAAAAGGAACAGTAAGAGCTATTGTAGATGAATATATACTAACTGCTATAGCAAGCAAAAAGATAGATGCCATAATTGCTCGTGCACCTGATTTTTATGGCAGTGCCATAGACAAAAGCATGTTGATGACAATGGTGTACAACCCATTAAAAAAAGGGAAGAAAGCACAATGGATTTGCAACCCAAAAGCCATACACAGCATGGGTTATACACCAGATTTAGCAAAGGGCACTGCCATATTAGGTAATACCCCTAGTGCTTATAACCAAATTTGGAATTTACCTACCAGTACAGAAAAAATAACAGGTGAAGAATGGATACAATTATTTGCAGAAGCCATGCAGGTAAAAAACCGCTATCAGGTATTACCTAAATGGGGCATACAAAGTTTGGGACTGTTTATCCCTATTTTAAAAGAATTAAGTGAGATGTGTTATCAATATGACAGGAATTATTATTTTGATAGTACCAAATTTAATAACCAATTTAATTTTACGCCTACTGTTGCAAATGAAGCCATACAGCAAATTATGGCAATACTCAATAACACAAAAACGGCAGTATAAAAGCTACCCTTACTGTGTTTTAAATAAAACAGAAGCAACAATAATTAGGAGTAAAAATAAGAGCAAGTAAGTACCAGCATCATTTTATATTCCGATTTTTTAAATAAAAAAATATGAACTGTTATATTACAAAAATGGTTTTCAGAATTATTTGTGGCGATGGTAAACATACGCCACAATTTGATGAACAAATCAGATTGTTTTATGCAGACAATCAGCAGCAAGCATTTCAAAAGGCCCAGGCTATGGGTACATTAGAAGAAAACAGCTTTATGAATATACACCAGCAACAGGTGCAATGGCATTTTGTTGGCATAACAGCCTTATATACTATTCCAACACCGGCAGATGGTATTGAAATTGCCTCTTGTATTAAAGAAGTTGATGATGTTGAAAACTATGTATATATTACTCAAAAAAAGGCAGCACAGGTAATAGAAGCCAATTCATTACAAACACAAACGATTCTGCAATAAAGTGACCAAATCATTTTTATATGAAAAAGAAAATTTAACCGCGCTAATTATTTGGTGGTTGGTGTGGATGGTATTACAATGGAATATGTTATTAATAGCAAACATACCTACTACCATAGCATTTACCGATTGTGTTGTTAGCTTTATAATACTTTTTGCCTGCGCTTGGTTAATATTGAACAACTTACGGTTTTATTTACCTAAAAAAGAAAAATATTGGTATGTTATTGTGGTATGCTTTGTATTAAGTTTAACTTGGTCTATTCTATCCCAATT
>JAGWPI010000334.1 GCA_028877005.1 Bacteroidota bacterium
TCTGCGCATCTTTTATACCAGTTTCTAAGTCTGTGGTAAAGTCTAAACGTTTTTCACTTAAGTTTCTAATAAAAATTTTTTCTAATCCGGGTTCATAAATTGTAATACTGCCTTTTGCTAATTTTTGCACTTTTTGTTCATCAATATCAATACATGTTACATGGTTACCTGTTTCAGCAAAACAAGTTCCGGAAACTAAACCAACATAGCCGGTACCAACTACTGCTATCTTCATATTTTATTTATTTAAAAAATTTAAAACGTGAGAGGTTATGTAAGTTAATTGCTCTGTATCTAATTCTGTATGCATAGGGAGTGAAATAACGCGTTCTGTTAACCAGTCAGTAACCGGCAAATTAACTTCCGGCAATCCAAATGTGCTAAACATTTTTTGTTTATGCCCCGGTACGGGGTAATAGATCATAGAAGGTATTTTTTGCTCAGCTAAATAGGTATTTAAAGCATCTCTATCTGCATTTTTTAAAACCAATGTATATTGATGATATACATGATTAGTATAATCAGCAACTGCAGGAACTGTAATATTCGGGTGATTGGCAAATGCTTGATGATAAAAGGACGCAGCCGAATTTCGTGCTGAAATATAGGCATCTAAATGTTTTAGTTTAACATCTAAAATAGCTGCCTGAATAGCATCTAAACGAGAGTTACAGCCAACTACGTCATGATAGTATCTAACTTTTTGACCGTGATTGGCAATCATTTTTAATTGTTCTGCTAATGCATCATCATTGGTAAAAATAGCACCCCCATCTCCATAAGCACCCAAGTTTTTACTTGGATAAAAAGAGGTACATCCTATATGACCAATGGTGCCTGTTTTTACAGTTGTTCCATTAGAGAAAGTATAATTACAGCCAATAGCTTGTGCATTATCTTCAACTACAAATACACCATGCTTATTTGCAATAGCCATAATGGCTTCCATATTAGCAGCCTGTCCATATAAATGAACCGGAACAATGGCCTTTGTTTTGGGGGTAATAGCTTTTTCAATAGCTGATGGATCAATACAAAAAGTAACCGGGTCAACATCAACAAATACCGGTTTTAATCGCAATAAGGCCACTACTTCAGTAGTAGCAATATAAGTAAATGATGGTGTAATAACTTCATCGCCGGGTTGTAAACCTAAAGCCATTAATGCAATTTGCAACGCATCGGTACCATTGGCACATGGTATGGTGTGCTTACAGCCCATATAGGCATTTAAAGATTGAGTAAACCTTTGCACCGCAGGCCCATTAATATAAGCAGCACTTTCTAACACCTCTTGAATGCCTTGCTGAATGGCATCTTTTATTTTAAGATACTGGTTCTTTGTATCTACCATTTGAATAGGTTTCATGAGCTCAATTTAAGTGCGGCAAAAGTAAAACAAAAACATAATTGAAAACAGTTTTACATATTTCATGCCGTAACTTATACATTAAACAATAGAAAAGCGTTTATTTGTAAGTATAATTATGTGGCAACTATTTTTTTATAACCTTTTTTTAAGATTGTATGTCATTACTGCTCGCCTCATACAGGCAGGTAATAACAAAGCTGCTTTATGGCTAAAAGGCAGAAAACATATTTTTGAACAGGTAAGTTTTGCATTGCAACACAACAGTGCTCCTTTGGTATGGTTTCATGCTGCATCTATCGGTGAATTTGAACAAGGCAGACCACTCATGGAGGCAATTAAGATGCAATTTCCAAGTTATAAAATTATAGTTACATTTTTTTCCCCCTCAGGTTATGAAGCAAAAAAAGATGACCCAATTGCCGACTGGGTATTTTATTTACCCATGGATAGTGCAGCCAATGCTGCTAATTGGATACAGATAACCAATCCAACATTAGTAATATTTATAAAGTATGAATTTTGGTATTATTATTTAAAAAACCTTCAACAGAAAAATATACCTACCTTATTAATATCGGGTATTTTCAGAGCTAATCAACCATTTTTTAAATGGTATGGCAGTATGCATCGGTTTATGTTACAGTGTTTTCAACATTTATTTGTACAAAATCAGCAATCCAAAATCTTATTAGATAAATTAGGATTGGCACACTGCACTTCAATAGCCGGTGATACCAGATTTGATAGAGTTTTGTATATAGCAAAAGAATTTTACCAAAATGAAAGTATAGAAAAAATGATTGGACATAGGCAAGTAATTGTAGCCGGTAGCACGTGGACAGAAGATGATGAAGTATTAGATCATTATGCTAACATACATCCGGAGTTATTTTTCATTATTGCACCACATGAAGTTGATGCGGATAGAATTAAAGAATGCACTACATTATACAAAAATAGCATTTGTTATTCAGCTGTAAAA
>JAGWPI010000335.1 GCA_028877005.1 Bacteroidota bacterium
AAAACTAAAACTATTGACAACGCGACAATTTACTTCTGGCGTAACCGAACTAAATTATACTATGGACAGACAATAACAACAAACTGCTAACAGCGGTTTGGCGAAATGGCGGGTAAAGGGTGTCTCGTCCTGAAATAGGTTGTTTAAAAAACAACTAAAAATGCACCAAAAAGACCAGATCATTCTGCTGTTGTGTATAAACATGGGTGTACAACATATTAACCCAATTGAGCATTGCAAAAAAATAGGTAACTTTTCTATCAAATATTATTTATGGTGAAACAAACAGTATTGGTAACCGGTGCATCGGGTAATTTGGGTAAAGCGGTAGCTGAGGCTTTTGCCCGCCATTCCTATTCGGTATATGGCTTTGTTCACAATAAACAAGCTAATAACTCCCTGCCGGCAAATAAGGTTATACCCGTAGAATTAGATTTACTGGATGAGACTGCCTGTATTACTTGGGTGCAGCATATAGCCAACAATAATGGAAGCATTGATGTAGCGGTATTAACCGCCGGTGGTTTTGCTATGGGTTATATTGCTGATACCAACAGTAAAGCCATTCAGCAACAAATACAACTTAATTTTGAAACAGCATATCATATGGCAAGGCCTATTTTTTTGCAGATGTTGCAGCAAAAAAAAGGGTATTTGTTTTTTATAGGTTCAAAAGCAGGCTTAGATACCCGCCATGCTTTGGGGGTAACGGCTTATGGCTTGTCTAAGTCGTTGCTGTTTCGATTAGCCGAAATTATGCGAGCCGAAGCAAAGGGTACCCAATTGGTGGTAAAAGTAATTGTACCCTCTATTATTGATACCCCACAAAATAGAGCTGCCATGCCACAAGCCGATTTTGCTGCATGGACTACACCGGAAGCTATTGCTAGAGTTATATTTGAACAAACTATGCCCAATGCAACGCCTGAGGAATGGGTAGTAATGGTATAGGGTAGGTTTGGAGGTAAGTACTTTAGTTAATTGAAAGATTAAACAACTTTTTTGTTAAGGATAGAGTAATACTAATGGCAGTTGCAAAATTAAAAGTGTATATTTGCCTACATGGCTAAAGACCATAAAGCTTGTCTTTCTGTGCTTTTTGTTACAAAATGTAAGTTTACAACAAAATATTTTTGTTGAATGAATAATGAAGTACAACAACACTGGGATTTGGTTTACAGCACCAAGCAACCACATGAAGTGAGTTGGACACAGGAAGTGCCGACCACCTCTTTACAATTCATTCATGCTTTTCAATTACCCAAAACAGTAAAGATAATTGATATTGGCGGTGGGGATAGCAAGTTGGCAGATTATTTATTGGAGGAAGGATTTACAGACATAACTGTTTTAGATATTTCAGCGCAAGCAATTGAAAAAGCCAAAAAGCGGTTGGGCAGTAATGCCGCAAAAATAAAATGGTTGGTGCATGATGTGACTGACTTTGTACCCGATAATACTTATGATGTTTGGCATGATAGAGCAACTTTTCATTTTTTAACCAGGCATGAACAAATAGCTAATTATGTAAATAAGGCTGCTAAAGCTGTTAAGGGTTATATGATTATTGGCACATTCTCAGATAATGGACCTGAAAAATGCAGTGGGCTACCTGTGCAACGGTATAGTGAATCAGCATTAACTGCTGAACTACAAAAATCATTTGCCAAAATTCGTTGTATAACAGAAGACCATATTACACCTTTTAATACGCATCAAAACTTTTTGTTTTGTAGCTTTAAAAAACAAGAAGGGTACTAATGGGTAGAGTAATTGGTTGAATTTTATCTGTTGTCCTCACCGCTCATAGAGCGTTAAAGGGGTAGTAAACTTACGTATTGCCATTGCTGTAATTGGTAGATAAAAAAATACATTTAAATGCTGATGTAGTACTTTCATAGAAATAATTGTATGAAACTAATTGTACTACTTGTTTGTTCGGTTGTTTTGTGTACTGCTTGTACAACTATAAAAAATACAGTCTATTTACCTGCTAAGCACTATCATCCCGATAATGTTGCCTTGTATGATACCATTTATAGGCTAGATAGTATTTTTTTTCATAGCTACAATCAATGTGCAACGCAAATAGCACAATATGCTGCATTTTATGATGATAGCATAGAGTTTTACCATGATAAAGGCGGATTAACTACCAGCAAAGCAGCCATTGTAACAGCCACACAAAATAATATTTGTGGAAAGGTAACAAGGGAATTGGTGAAAGGGAGCATAGAAGTATACCCTATACCCGGTTTTGGTGCTATAGAAATAGGATTGCATATATTTCATAATCTTCAGGAACCGCCTCCTAAGCACCCGAAAGTGAGCAGATTTACTATTGTATGGAAAAAATACCCCCATGATTGGAAAATATATCGGGTAATTAGCCTACATTAATGCAATGTATGTATATACTGTACAGCCAGTCAGTAGGCCTTAATTGTATATCAGTTTGTTACAATGCTTAATGAATTATCCGTTATTATTGCAGCAGGGCTATTGTACATGCAATAAACATACATACCACAATACCGCCAATTGCTATGTATATTTTATGTAATAAACATACTTACAATAGAAGAGGATGTTATACAAAAAATAGTTAGTTGCTTAAAAGCATGCTACAAAATGGCCCATCCCACAATATTTTTCTACCTTTGCAACTCATTATTGCAACAACATTTAAAAATAAACATATGCCCGGTTTTGAATTATTTGGTGAAGAAGAAAGAAAAGCAGTAAACGAGGTACTGGAAACAGGTATTTTGATGCGCTATGGATTTGATGGAGCAAGAAATGGCATTTGGAAAGCAAAGGAACTAGAAGCGGCTATTACCCAAACTTTTGGATGTAACTATGCCCAGTTAACCAGCAGTGGTACTGCTGCTTTAACTACAGCAATGGCAGCATTAGGCATAGGAGCCGGCGACGAGGTAATTATGCCCTCTTTTACTTTTGTAGCCAGTTTTGAAGCGGTATTAAGCGTAGGCGCTATTCCGGTGTTGGTAGATGTAGATGAAACACTTACTCTTAATCCGGCAGCTGTTGAAGCGGCTATTACACCTGCTACCAAATGTGTAATGCCGGTGCACATGTGTGGAAGTATGGCTGATTTAGATGCTTTACAACAAATTTGTACTAAACACCATTTAATATTATTAGAAGATGCCTGCCAAAGTATTGGTGGTACTTATAAAGGCAAAGCCTTGGGTACCATTGGCCATGCGGGTACTTTTTCGTTTGATTTTGTGAAAACCATTACTTGTGCAGAAGGTGGTGTAGTAATGACCAATGATGCCGGCATTTATGAGAAATGTGATGGTTATACCGATCACGGTCATGATCATAAAGGGATAGATAGAGGTGCAGATGAACATCCCTATTTAGGGTATAATTTTCGTATTAGTGAATTGCATGCCGCAGTAGGTTTGGCGCAAATACAAAAATTACCCCGTTTCTTGGCTATACAACGTAGTAACCATGCCCAATTAAAAAGCATATTAGCCCAAGTATCATCCATTCAGTTTAGACAAGTGCCAGATACTGCCGGCGACAGTTGTTCTTTCCTTAGTTGGTTTTTGCCTACCGAAGCCATTACGAAAGCCGTTGTGGCCGAAATGAAAGCACAGGGTATTTTAGCAGGTAATTTTTATTGGTACGATAATAACTGGCATTATGTGCGCAAATGGCATCATTTAAAAAATGTAGCAGCATTAAACGCATTAAACACAGCACAGCAAACTGCTTTGCAGCAGATTAAAGTACAAGATTTTTCTGCCAGCGATGCAGTAATGAGTCGCTGCATTTCTACAGCAATCAGTTTGTTATGGACACCCGAACAAATAACAGAAAAAGGGCAAAAAATGGTAGCTGTTATTGAAAAAGTGCTACAACAACATCAGGTAAACGCATAAATATCCTATTATGCCGCAGTTTCCTTTTAAAGGCAGTATAATGCCCGCTTGGCAACGCAAATTATTGTATGCCATTATTATTTTAAATATTGGCTTTTTAGCATTTCAAGTGGCCGTGTATGTGCAAAGCCATCAAAAAAGCACC
>JAGWPI010000336.1 GCA_028877005.1 Bacteroidota bacterium
AAATATTGTTTGTTTAATATGATTGGCATTGGTTTCTCCAGGTTTAATTAACCATTTTACCGAATAATACAATGTAGTCAACACAATTATCATAGCAATGCTTACTATAAAATAATCCAAATTACTATCCGGGCCCGGTCCATGTGTAATTCCTTTCAAAAATGCGGGCTGCTGTTCCTCACAGGCAGCACATGCCCATATCTTACCGGTAAAATTGATGAGAAGCAGAATTGCAAAAAATATTTTTTTTATCATAACAAATAAAATTTATTATCATTTATTTTCAGTAGCAGAAACTTTTGCCAAATCCATTAATTTTTTTACCTCGTCGGCAGATACGGTTTTGGCATTATTACCCCAGCTTGTTTTTTCATGATTCATGATGGCGGCAATTTCATTGGCAGAAAGATTATTATTAGTACCTACTGCAGGCATTGGGCCAAACCCCTCTTTTTCCCTTCCTGTATAACCATTCATAATAATATTGACCATTAAAGCAGCATTATCATCCAGCACTACTTTACTTCCCTTCAATGCAGGAAAAGCGCCTGGCAATCCCTCACCGTTAGCCTGATGGCAACTTTGGCAATTGGCAGTATACAAGCCTTCTCCATTCAATATGGTAGCACCGGTACTGGTTTCTGTTTTTGCTTCAGATGCAGCCACTTGTTGCTTGTATAAAAAATCGGGAGAAGGGCTTCCATCGGGTAATTTAGTTTGTTTTAATGATTCTAGATAAGCCACTAATTGTAAAGCTTTGGGCGTAGCTACCACCTTGCCTTTTCGACCATATAAATAAGTATCCGGAACATTAACCACTACATCATTTTTAGCAGGTTGTTCTTTTATTTCAAATAACCAAGAATAAGCAGGCATTACAGATTCTTTTACTACAATTCTAGGATTATACAAATGCACCAGATTCCATTCTTTACTAGGCTGGCGTAAGCCAATGTTGGTTAAATCGGGCCCTGTTCGTTCAGTACCCATTAAAGTAGCAGTATTTATCCAAATACTCTGACGATGTAGTCCTGCATAATCAGCAGCAATGCTGGGTCTTTCACCCCAAACTTTATCCATAACAATGTTTCGTACCTGTTGTGTATGGCAGGCAACACATCCGTTAGAAATAAATACTTCTTTACCTTTAATGGCATCTTCAGACATTGGTGTGGCATTAGGCAATGGGGCATTATTGTATTGATTGCGCCAGGCCGGCAAAATAGCAACCAATATTGTAAGTCCAATAAAGAATAAAGCCGCAGCTGAAAATAACTTCTTATGATTATCAAACAGTTCCATAATTAAATAGAATAAATAAATTAAATAATTGCTTGTGCTCCACTTTCACTTGAATTGTTTACAACTAACTTTTCTAAGGCAGCCTCTGGTACATTCAATTCAACATTTCCCGAAAACATTTTATATAAGTTGTACGCAAATAGGAGATGTGAAAACCACATTAAACTTCCACCAATAGCCCTCCACAACCAATAAGGCGCCATCATGACTACCGAATCAATAAATGGTTTCCCTTCTATCCACATATTCCCTTTTAATGTAGCTCCAATCATTAATGGTATGGTATAAAATAATAACCCCACCAAAGCAAACCAGAAATGTGCACCAATGGTAAGCTGTGGCGCCTCTTTTCCTGTTAGCCGCGGTACAACTGCATAAATACCAGCCCAAAGAAAAAATGAAATGATACCATACATGGTTAAATGTGAATGCGCAACAGTAAAATCGGTAAAATGCCAGATGAGGTTAGAAGAACGAAAAGCCTCTGCTGTTCCCTGCATAGAACCCGAAAAATAAAAGATGATGCCTACCAGAAAGAAAGGCAAGGTATAACTATCAGATACCTTATACCATGCTCCTTTAAATGTCATTAGAAAGTTGGTGGTACCTGCAATTACCGGAATGGCCATACCTGCACTACCCACTATAGCAACAGTTTGCAACCACCAGGGTATAGCACTGAAAACAAAATGGTGTGTGCCAATTAACGTATAAAATAAAATCTGAGTCCAAAAAGCCAATATACCAAGGCTATAAGAATAGATGGGTCTATTCAGTTGTTGTGGCAAAAAATAATACACAATACCTAAAGTAAACAGCATAAACCACATACCCACGCCCTGGTGCATATAATAACCTTGTATGATAGTTTCACCTAATGCATCCTGCCAAAAAGGAAGATAGGCAACCAATGCAATGACCAACCCAAACATAATGGCGGAAACAATGTACCAATTAGAAATATAAATTTCTTTGGTGGTGCGTCTGGCAATAGTTTGTAAAAAATTAATGAGGGTTAACACCAATCCTATTCCGAACAATGCCATTACCGGCCAAATATATTCACGATACTCGCCACCGGCATTATTAATGCCAGCCATTAAACAGAGTGAACCTAAAATAACTGCAGCATTAATGAAATAGAGCGCATACCATCCTTTTTTAATACTGGCTAATGGTGCATTACTCACTTTTGGAACAATATAATATCCTAAACCCAACATACCTAAAGAAGCCCATCCCCAAAATACCGAATTGGTGTGAACAGGTCTTAAACGCCCGAAACTTAACCAACTGATATGATCTGCATCTGGTGCTACAAATTTTATTCCGATGTACTCCCCTATTGTTGTTCCAAAAATTAGCCAAAAAGCGGCACAACCAATATACCATAATACCAATTTAGATAAAGCAGGGTCAATATTGGGGCGTTTCAAAGCACGTTTCTTTGCTGCGGCAATCGGCAATTCAGTCTGATCAGGATCAGTTTGTATCAATCCACGTTTATCTAACGGCGGGGCATTGCCTGATAATTCATCATTATGAAGTGAAAAATCTAAAGCAGCTTTTCTTTGCATCAATGCTGTATCTAAATTCACATCATCATTTTGTTGAAGATACTCCGCCAATTTTTCAGCTTCTTTAATTTTTAAATTATTTCGATATTGCTTTAAAACATTCATCACTTTTACTATCATAATAATAATCCCCAATAAAATAGGAGTTAAAATTAGAATTGTGGTAATGACAATTCCAGCCTCCCCAGTTACACTTTGGGCCGGGCCTTGCGCCAATAATTGCTGTGCAAAAAAAAGGAATACGAAAAACAACAACGTCTTTCTAGTAGTACCCACCCCACTATTTCCATTTTGATGATTGCTACGCTTTCTTTTTTGCTTCCATAAAAAATATTGATCAATTTGTTCAGATGTAAACCGACTGATATAAGTAGATATGTTGTGTTCAATATTTTCCTGATTAGACTGAAGTTGTTCTTTATTCATTTCCTTTACTTTGAATTGAAGTACAAAGGCTGCCAGTAATATCAAAATTAACAATGTAATAATGATGAGCATGATTCCTGTAATGGATTGAAAACTAAATGAACTAGGTATACCATCCTGTGCAAATACATAGTTCAAAGGAAAAGCAACCAAAAGCAATATTACACCAATTAGTAGAAGGCTGAATTTGTTAAACATAAAAATATATTAAGAGGTTTTTATCTTTTATTATAACAAAAAAAATCATCTTTTTAAAACGGCTAACTTTTTTTCCAACAATTCATTAAACTCACCCAATTTGGCTCGTTGTAATAATTCAAAAATTTCAGCGCGAATTTTTTTAAAATCATTATGAATGGGACATGGTGATTTTTCAGAGCATTGTTTTAAGCCCAATCCGCATCCGTTAAAAATTTTATCACCATCTATTGCTTTCACTACATCAGCCAGCGTATATTGTAAACTACTTTCATCTAAATAAAATCCGCCAGTTGGACCTTTTAAAGATTGTATTAAACCCTTTCTGCTTAAGTCTTGTAATATTTTTCCTAAAAAATATTCCGGAGAGCCAATACCTTTAGCTATATCTTTAATACTAACCTTTATACCGTGTTTAGACTTTTGTGCAATATATAAAATTGCCCGAATAGCGTATTCACATGTTTTTGAAAACATATTCATGGTTTATGGACACAAAAATAATATAAAATTTGGAATAAAGGAGTTTTTTATCTTTTATTAACAATATTGTTCGGTAAAACTTAACGCACAAATCGCTGTAATCATTTGCTGTAAAGAATTGCAGACTAAAAAAAGATTATTTCAAAATTGAAAAGAGTAGCTCATCTTTCGATATCGGCTGAAATATGGTTCCATAAAAGGTTTAAAACATTATTGTACAAATTTAGTCGGACAACAATATTTTATTAATAAAAATTCCATTTTCCAACAATCAGATGTTTTAAAAAAGCTAAACAAAAAAGAAATGTAATGCCTTCCATAGTGTGATAATACTGGTTATCATCACCACTATACCAACCGCTATATACATTTTTTTGACAGGCAATCTTCCGGCCAATTTTGCGGCTATAGGCGCTGCCAAAACACCACCAATAATTAAACCAGCTACATCAACCAACGGAATATGTTTTAATACAATAAAAAAGCTAATTGCGCTGGCAAATACAACAAAAAATTCAGCCAAACAAACCGAACCAATTACATAACGCGGATTTTTACGTTTTGAAACTAATGTACTAGTTACCAAAGTTCCCCAACCACCACCGGCAAAAGCATCGGTAAATCCGCCAATACCCGCCAGCCAACCGGCACGCTTTACTTTATTGTAGTTACGTTGTGCAGCAAATGCCTTGCGTATTATATGATATCCCAAAAATAAAGTATAAAATGATAATGGAATTTTGATATAAAAAGCGTATTGCTGCAGCATACCTGCCAATAAGGCTCCTAATACAGCACCAAGCATGCCCGGCAGCACTAAACTTTTAAACAATTTTTTATTAATATTACCAAAACGATGGTGCTGATAACCTGATACTCCACTAGAAAAAACTCTGGCAGCATGCACCCGGCTGCTTACAATAGCAGGATTAACACCATTGGCTAATAAAATTGTTGTAGAAATGGTTCCATAGCCCATACCCAACGAACCATCAACCAATTGGGCAATAAAACCAGTTAACAACATTATTGTAAATACCTGCCAATCCATCAATTCTATAAAACTATTTAACCCGGCACGCCAGCTAAATACGGGGATTAAAGAAAGAAGGGTATGACCCAAGATCATGCATACAAATGCAAATAAGCACCATTTTACAATTTGTTGCCATCTTTTTTCCTTATTTGACTGAAAATTTATATCGTTGAAATGCATATTTTTTACAACCAATGTTTGTGTAAGCTGATTGAGATGCTTTACCTTATCAGCAAAATTTCCGGTTAATTGATTTCTAATGTACTGCATATTATACAGCAAGGCATCTACGTCATCCGGTATTATTGTATACAATAGTTCTTTTAATCGTTTTGCAATGGTAGGCGATTTACCATTAGTTGAAATGGCAATTTTTAAATTACCTTTTTGCACCACTGAACCAAGATAAAAATCACAAAGTGCAGGTTTATCAGCTACATTTACCAACAAATTCATAGCATGCGCATCTGCCCGAATGCTTGCAGCCAACTCAATATTATTTACTGCAACAAACACCAATTGTTTATTTTTTAAGCAAGAAGCTTCATATTTCTGTTGTACAATAGTAATATGCCCAATGGCTGCAGCCATTGCATAAATTGCAGGTTTAATTTCGGTAGCAATAATTGTAATATTTGTAGCAGGAGAATTTTGTACAATACTTTGCAGTTTTTCCATGGCAATATTTCCACCACCTACTATCAATACAGCCATTGTTTCTAATTTAAAAAATACGGGAAACAAATTGTTCTGCTCAGAACTGTTTGCATTTGCAGGAGCTACCCCTAAATATGGTTGTGTTATATCGACATTCATGGCTTTGAATGAAATTCGTGATAAATATTGAATCGAATAATATGTTGGTTATCTCTATAATCCAAAGAACCAGCAGATTTATATTGGCATTGGTACATATATTGCAATTGAAAACGAAATGTAGTTTTTGTCACTATAAAGAGTCCTGCAAAAACTCTCATCAAATCAACAACATTGGCTTTGTTGGCAACAATCATTAGCTCACTACCCGATTCTACAACATAAATTGATGTAACAGGAAATGTAACTGACATTTTATTTCGCCATCTGTTGGCAAATACAAAAGATTGTGTGCCATCTATAGCTTTTTTTTGTAACCATCTTTCTTCCCAACGGGTTCTGTTCGTTAAGGTGAAGTGATTCATTGGAATTTGAAAAGCATTTTCCTGCCATAATCTATATTCATCTAAATAAATATTTTCAAGATGCAACTGACCGGCAGATTTAAAATAGGCAGTTCCGGCTGTAACTGTCCATGATGGTGTGATTGAATACACAATCCCAGATCGTATAAGCATTTGCGATAATTGCGAAAACCCGTATTTAGATCGCAACTGCAAATCACCGCAAATTTTCCATTTTGCAGAAACGGGTACTGAAAAAAAATAACCGGCCCAAACAGCGGAATTACTTGTATACACATTTTGTGCTGCAACTTTGCAGAAAAGCACTGAAAATGAAATAGTATAG
Organism: Bacteroidota bacterium; assembly: GCA_028877005.1. Taxonomy (GTDB): domain Bacteria; phylum Bacteroidota; class Bacteroidia; order Chitinophagales; family Chitinophagaceae; genus Hydrotalea. The sequence goes on from JAGWPI010000336.1 coordinate 6,529, forward strand.
ATGATTTGCCTAATCAAAGCAAGAAATTTTAAGTATTAAAAAAATAATTATTCGCAAAATCACCAAAACGTTCACCTGATTTGCGGTTCAGTTTAAATTGCCGGAAACAGTCATCTAAAGTTTCAAGAATAGACGCTTCTTCTAAATTTTCACGATATAGTTTATTGAGTCTGTATCCTTCATAATCGCCACCAAGATATAAATTATATTTGCCGTATGCAGTGCCTATCAAGCCTATTTCAGCTGCATAAGAACGGGCACAACCATTGGGGCAACCGGTCACTCTAATAATAATCGCTTCTTGCTCTAATGCGTAATTTTTTAATAGTAATTCAATTTTAGTTAACAAATCGGGTAAATAGCGTTGTGCTTCCGCCAGGGCTAAAGGGCAGGTAGGAAATGCTACACAAGCCATTGACCGTTGCCTGACAGATGAAGCAGATTCATTTTGAGTGATAATACCAAATTCCTTTAAGATAGATGCAACTTTTAACTGATGTTGCGGTTCAATATCGCTGATAACTACATTTTGATTACAGGTAAACCGAAAATTGGCAATACCTGCCTGTGCAATTGTTAACAAAGCAGTTTTTAATTGAACGTAAGAAGTATCTGTAATTCTGCCATTTTCAACAAAAACAGTATAATACCATTTACCAAGGTGGTTTTGATGCCATCCTAACGGATCGGCTCTTTCTAAAAATTGATAGGGTTTTTCGGTTTCAAATGTATATCCGCTCCTGGCCTCAATTTCCTTTTTAAACCAATCTATACCATATTTATCAACGGTATATTTTAAACGTGCAAATTTTCTGTCAGCTCTGTTACCATAATCGCGTTGTATGGTT
>JAGWPI010000337.1 GCA_028877005.1 Bacteroidota bacterium
AGATACCGTTTAGCATTTACATGCGATTCAATTAGCTTAGCAATTTTTAAAGAAAACCCTTTTTCTAAAACATAGGCAGCCCCTAATTTTTCATGATCTAATAATCCAAAATTATCCATGTGTTCTCCGGCAGATCCTGCTGGCATTATATGTTCATACAAATGACCAATATCGTGAAAAAAGGCAGCTAAAATAACTTCATCATCATATCCTCCGGCTTCTGCCAATTGTGCGCACTGGCACATATGTTCTATTTGCGACACCGGCTCACCAATATAATCTTCATGCCCATATTTTTTATAAAGATCTATAATTTCTTGAGCAATTTTTTCAATTTGTGCATTATTCATACCCATTATTTTTGTAACAATTGTTCAATTGGTTTTGCTACTGGATGATTGGCAGTAAAATGAAACCCTACTAAAGCAGCAATGGTAGCAGCAATTTGTTCCTGATACAATTGCATGTGAGTTTTTACTTCACCTTGCGGTGCAATATCAGGACCCATAACAGCCATCCATATTTGCGATGATTCAGGAATTTTTGAACCATGACTGCGCCAGTTATCCTTATTTACATCGCCCCTTCCATGATCGCAAGTAATGATTAATGTTGTTTTATTTCTATAGATTGGATTTGATTGAATATAATTCCACAAATCATGTATCATAGCATCTTCAGCATGAGCACTTTTTAAATATTGATCATACATACCGCCATGCGCAAAATCGTCTGTTTCATCAAAGGCAATGTATAACACACGGGGCTTATAAGCTTTCATATACTCACGAGCAGCCATATATGTTAATATATCGGGGCGTACGTTTAAAGGCTGTGCCGTTAAAAATTGCATATCATTAATTAAAGACAGATTGGCATTATTAAAATGCAGAGTATCGGTATCGGAATTAACATAAATGCCACTCCGCCATTTATTTAAAATGTAAGGAAATACATCCCAAGTAGAAAATGCGGCAACTTTACCTTCAAATCCCTTTTGTTTATTTAAGAATTCTAAAACATTTTCATTTTTATTTTTTATTTTATCGTTTGAGTTAACGGCTGTATCGGGGTAACCGGTAAAAATTTCATTATATCCAGGATATGAAAAATGGTATCTATTAGCAACATTCATGTCATTTTCATATAAACGATTTCCATAAAGCCTACCCCGTTGCTGAACAGTTGACCATAGAAAAGGGAATAGTTTAGCCCTACTTTCTGATGGTGTTAATGCAGCAAACTTTTCTGCTATAAACCCACTATCACGTGTATAATTTTTATCTGCTAACAAATAAGAATCAACTCCTTTAAAAACTTCTTGCCAACGCAAGCCATCCATTGTAACTATTACTACATTTTCTGTTTTACGCTGTGCCAATAAAGGATTCCAAGAAAAGACCAATAGTAAAATTGCTAGATAAATAATACTTTTTTTCATAAATGTGTTTTAAAGTTATTCAATTTAATAGAACTGTTTTTAGAAAATTATTCACCGTTTTTTTTGATTTAAAATATATGCTAATAGTTGCTGCGGATAATCTGTTTGTAAACCATCTACTCCCATCTGTATAAATTTATCCCAAATTGCGGGTGATTCTTGTGGGCTTTCTATATCTAGCCAAACCTTTACATGATTTATATGGGCTATTTTAATTAGGTTTTGATCATACAAATTATCTACAACCGCTATATGCATGGTGGTAAAAAATTCATTTAACTTCTCTTCTGAAAAACTTGCTTTGGGAACACTGGTAATGATAGGCACTTGTGGTGCAAGCCTTTGCCATTCATGGTATTGTTGCAGGGTATTGGGATATACAATAATTTGATTTTGCATATCGGCCTGTTGTATCATTTGCCATGCCTTTGCAACATTGGCACTTTTAAAATCAAGGTATATATTGATTTTGTTTTTACAAAGTTGTAATACTTCTGCAAATAATGGGATAGCATATAATTGACCATCTTTAGCAGGAGTATGCAAAGCTTTAATTTGTGCATAATTCAAACTACTTACTGCACCTTTTCCATCTGTTGTTCTGTCAACTGTTGCATCATGCATAAGTATCAATACACTATCAATAGTCTCTCGTAAATCTATTTCAACATATTGGGCACCTGCTTTTATAGCTGCTTGAATTGCGGGAAGGGTATTTTCAGGATAAAACACATGGTTACCTCTATGAGCAATTACAACAAAAGCAGTGGAGGGATGAGGTAGTACCCCCATCCCCTTCTGCGCTTGTACAGAAAAATTACTACTAAAACCAATTGCCAAAATAAGGACTAAGTATTGATAAATATTTTTCACTTTTATCTTTAAATGCTACGAAAAATTATTGCAATAACCACATTTTTTGGTTCAAGTCATCAGCTGAAAATTGCTGGCTTTGTAGTGCTGCTTTCCAATTAGCAGTATTTTGTGCTTGCTCCGAAACCGGATAAGCCCATCTAATTGGTATTATACCATTATTTCCCACTCCGCTACCTCCTTCAAATGCTGGAATACCCGTTCTACGCCAGTTATAATATGCTTCGTATCCTGAGTTTTGGAACATGGCAATATATTTTTGTAAAACTATTTGCTGAATAGCTGTTGCCGGTGTAGCAGAAAGTTGTACAGCAGATTGTGCATAATAATTGGTAAAATTAAATGATACTGCATACGGTGTAACTTGTGTAGTAGAAGTTTTACCCGGAGGAAGGAAATAGGCTGTAAAACCGGGTTGTGTTATATCAATACCATAAAACTTCATTGATTCAGTAATGCCGGTTTTATAATAACTTTCCGCATTGCCACTTAGCCAACCTCTTTCAATCCCTTCAGCTATATTAAAACATTGCTCTTTATATCCCACCAATACATCCGGCTCACCGGTAAAGGTAGCATAGTATCTTTTTCTGTTAGGGAAGGAATATAAATTTGCAGAAGCATTACCATACATTATGGATAGTGGCAATCCTGTACTGGCACCAACAAAATATTGAAACTTAGCAGGCTGCAAAGTATCACTTCCTACTAAAGCCCATGCCGGTTCGCAGGTAACAAATACCCTTGGGTCATTTATAGATGTTAATGATTTAACATACGTATCGGCCATGTTATTACGTTGTGCAATAGAACCAAAGTTGCTGGGATTAAAGGGGTATTGCAAATATGTGGCATTATACTGAGCGGCCATATCGTCTGCCTGACTAGTAAATAGTGGGTATTTAGATGGATTATTGACAATGTTAGCAAACTGTGCTGCCACGTTCAATGATGCATCCGATGTTTTGTTGCTTAACTGAATAAGTACCCTTAATTTAAATGCGTTTACTAATTTTTGCCATTTGGATAAATTACCTTGATAAAACAAATCTTGCGATGCAGATAAAGTTTGATCATTGTTGGCAATTAATGTTGCAAAATGCGTATTTGCTGTATCTAATTGATTTAATACATAAGCAAATACTTGTTTCTGTGGCGTATATGACGGTGTAGGGTTTGTGGAACCTAATAAAGCTTGGGTTAAAGGTACATCACCAAATAAAGAGGTAAGGTTATAAAAATAGTAGGCCCTAACAAATCGGCCAACTGCTTCATAGGGGTTTACAGATGAAGCGCCTTTTATAATGGCTTCTTTTTCCATTTGTACCACATTTTTTAAAACCAGATATGGATCAAATGAACCATTGGTCCAAGCATAAATATTATTGCCATAATAATCATAATTATTACAAAAATATTGATTCCAATTATGCACATTATTCCAAGAATTAAGGCCTCCAAGCGAGCCGGCAGGACCATTACCGGCCATGTCGGTTAAAACGGCACCTAAAATTAATCCTGCAGGAACACTAGTAGGTTTATTAGGATCAGCCTGAAGTTCTTGTATTTTTTTTGTACAGGAAACCATCAGTAAAAACATTACTAAAAAAAGTGAAATATTTTTTATCTGTTTCATACTTTTTGCTTTATGAATTAAAAGGATAG
>JAGWPI010000338.1 GCA_028877005.1 Bacteroidota bacterium
AAAGTCTTATAAAGAAATGTTGACTAAAAAAATAAAGAAAAAATATTAACAGATTAGCGCAGTCTATCTACACTTTTTACCAATTGTTCATCTTTATACATGCCACGCATAGCCAATATTAATAGTACCGGCATGGCTATATACACCAATAAAGAAATAGAATATGTGCCTTGCGCAAATTTTTTGGTATGAAAATAAACAAGAATAATTTGAAGAAGTGTTAACAAAAACAATGCAAGTGTTAACCAAAGTTGTTTGGTTCTGTTTTTATATAGGAAAATAAATAATATTGAAAGAATACCGATTGCTACCGTAAGAATATTCAGTAACAAAGTAGAATTACCCGTAACTAATTGATAAGTGCTACTATTATTTAAGATTGTGTTACCGGTATAAAACGGCAATTTTAAAGAAACAAAAGCACAAATAGCAGTTAATAGTAACCATAAAGTTTGTACACGTTGAATCATAATTTAAATATTGCTCTGTTAACAAACAATTTTCTTACCCCAACTCAGGATATAATGGAAACTGCTGCATCCATTCATTCACTTGCTTTTTCATATTCAACAAAACAGCATTATCATCTGCATTCATTAATACAGTATCAATTGCATCCACAACAAACGACATATGCTCCTCCTTACAACCACGAGTAGTAATGGCTGCAACTCCAAAACGAATACCTGAGGTAACAAATGCGCTTTTATCATCATATGGAACCATATTTTTATTGGCTGTAATATCGGCATGGCCTAATACTTGCTCAGCTTTTTTACCACTTATATTTTTGTTGCGTAAATCAATTAACATTAAATGGTTATCTGTTCCACCGCTTATTATTTTATAATTTTTTTCCATAAACGCCTTCGCCATGGCTTGTGCATTGCGTTTTACTTGTTGTGCATATAAAGTAAATTCATCGGATAGAATTTCACCAAAAGCTATTGCTTTGGCAGCTATTACATGCTCTAATGGTCCCCCTTGCGTTCCGGGAAAAACTGCCATATCAATTAAATGACTCATCATTCTAATATTACCTTTCACATCTTTTAGTCCAAAAGGATTTTCAAAATCTTTTCCCATCATAATTACACCACCCCTTGGCCCCCTTAAGGTTTTATGCGTAGTGGATGTTACAAAATGACAATATTCAAAAGGGCTACTCAATAATCCTTTTGCAATTAAACCGGCCGGATGTGCAATGTCCGCCATTACAAAAGCACCAACCTCATCGGCTACTTTTCTAATTCTAGCATAATCAATATCCCTACTATAGGCACTAGCACCACAAATAATTAATTTAGGATGTATGCTTCGTGCTTTTTCTTCTAGCATGGCATAATCTATCAAACCTTCTTCCTGGGTAACTCCATAAAAATGGGGTTGATATAATTTTCCGCTAAAATTAACAGCGGCCCCATGTGTTAAATGCCCACCCATACTCAAATCCAATCCCAAAATAGCATCGCCTGGCTGTAAAATAGCCAGCATTAAAGCTGCATTAGCTTGTGCACCGCTATGAGGCTGCACATTAGCATATTCAATATTAAATATTTGCTTTAAGCGATCAATGGCTAATTGTTCCGTTTGATCTACAATTTCACAGCCACCATAATATCTCCTTCCAGGGTATCCTTCTGCGTATTTATTCGTCATAACACCACCCATTGCTTGCATAACCTGTAAGCTGGTAAAATTTTCTGAAGCAATTAATTCAATACCTCTGCGTTGGCGATCTAATTCTTGTTGTATAAGGTTAAATACTTGAGTATCTCTTTGCATAAAATTCTATAATTAAGAAAAATGTGGTATTATCAAACTTATTAATTGCTGCAAAAATAATGTTTCATGCTAAGGTATCCTTCAATTTTATCAGTAGCACCTAAATAAAAAGATGATTTGTTAATAAAAAAAAGTTTTCCCTATTTTCACACCCCAAAAGTATTGAAATAATGTAAGTGTATCTATAAAACACTAGATTCTGGCATTTATTTCAAACATTTTTTTATGATTCCAATTCAAATGCATAGTTTTAATCAGCATCGTTTTAAAAAAGCAACTAAACCGACCCTCCAATAATGAAAGCAATTATCCCCGTTGCCGGTGCCGGTACTAAATTGAGGCCCCATACTTATACACAACCCAAAGCATTAATACCCATTGCAGGTAAAACTATACTTAGTTTTATTGTTGATCAATTGCATGAAGCCGGCATTAATGAATTTATTTTTATAGTAGGTTACTTGGGTGAAAAAATTCAGGAATATGTAGGGCAAACCTACCCCCATTTAATTACCCATTTTGTTTACCAAAATGAGAGACAGGGAACGGGGCACGCCATTGAATTAACCAAAAATATTGTAGGTAATGATGAAATATTTGTAACCTTAGGAGACACTATATGTGAATTTGATGTGAAAGAAGTTTTAGACAGTCCCTATAGTATGTTGGGTGTAAAAAAGGTTGATGATCCTCGCCATTTTGGGGTAGCTGCTATTGATGAAAACGGCTTTATTGAGCAAGTAGTTGAGAAACCCTCTATTCCTAAAAGTAATATGGCATTAGTGGGTTTATATAAAATAAAAGAAACCAATTTTTTATATGAATGCCTACAGCATATATTTACCCAAAACATAAGAACTTTGGGAGAATATAATTTAACTGACGCCTTAGAATGTATGATTGCCAGAGGTGCAAAATTTCAATCTTTCAAAGTTAAAAATTGGTTTGATTGTGGTAAGAAGGAAACGCTTTTGGAAAGCAACTCCACTTTACTAAAAAAAATTGGAGGTAAAATTGATGAAACCGCTAAATTAGAAAACACTATTATTATTCCACCGGTTAGTATTGGAGCGGGATGTACTTTAAAAAATGCTATTGTTGGTCCGCATGTAGCCATTGGCGCTAACACAAACATTCAATTCTCTATTTTACGCGATAGCATTATTGGCTCTTACACCCATTTATTTGAAGTTGTACTCGATAATTCATTAATTGGCAGTGATGCATCAGTAAAAGGATTAAGTCGTAGCCTTAACATTGGCGATAATACTGAAATTGATTTTGGATAAATCTTTACCCCAATTTAATTTTAGTATCCCTCACACATAAAGCAGCATTATGTTCTCTAACAGAATTACAAAGCTATTTAGGATAAATTATCCAATAATTCAAGCAGGTATGGTTTGGACAAGTGGATGGAAGTTAGCCGCAGCTGTAAGCAATGCAGGTGGCCTAGGTATTATTGGTGCCGGCAGTATGTATCCAACTGTTTTAAAGGAACATATTCAACAGTGCAAAAAAGCTACCAACCAACCTTTTGCTGTTAATTTACCATTAATGTATCCTGATATTGATCAACATATAGCTACTATTATTGAAGAAGATGTGCCAATTGTATTTACCAGTGCAGGTAACCCTAAAACATATACCCCGCTTTTAAAAAGCAAAGGCATTACCGTTGTACATGTAGTTAGTAGTAGTATTTTTGCACAAAAAGCAGAAGCAGCAGGAGTAGATGCGGTGGTAGCAGAAGGCTTTGAAGCAGGCGGACACAATGGAAGAGAAGAAACTACTACTTTTGTTTTAGTACCATTGGTTCGTGATGCAGTTCAAATTCCTGTATTAGCAGCAGGTGGTATTGCCACAGGCAGACAAATGCTTGCTGCAATGGTTTTAGGAGCAGATGGGGTTCAAATAGGTAGCCGCTTTGTTTGTTCAAATGAAGCCTCCTCTCATATTCATTTCAAAGAAAAAATACTTACAGCTAAAGAAGGAGATACCATGTTAAGTTTAAAAAAACATGTACCTGTTCGTTTATTGAAAAATAGTTTTTATCAACAAATTCATGAAGCAGAAATGCAAGGAGCTGACATTAACACATTGCAGCAAATATTAGGTAAAGGAAGAGCCAAAAAAGGCATGTTTGAAGGCGATATGGAAGAAGGCGAATTAGAAATTGGACAAGTAAGTGCTCTCATCAAAAATATAAAACCTGCCGCAGAAATTGTTGAAGAGATTTGGAATGACTTTAATGCTGCTTTAGCACAACCCCTTTCTTATTCTTAAAACATCAGGCGGATAATTACCCGCCTGATATAATTATATTTTGTTTAATTCTTAATGAAAGCCCACTTCCACATTTCTTTCCAAGTTGGTTTTTTTCCATACATTAAAATACCCACTCTATAAATTTTAGCAGCCAACCACGTAGTAAATAAAAAGCCACCAATTAATAAGGCCATACTTACTAATAATTGCCACATTGGTACACCATCCGGAATACCATGTGCAATTCTTGCCATCATAACAATAGGCGATGTAAGTGGAAACAAACTACCAAAAACGGCAATGGAGCTATTTGGGTCATTCACTGCTTTTGTCATAATAACCATAGCAAAAATGATGGGCATAGTAATGGGCAATAACAAACTTTGTGCATCTTGTGGGTCTTCATTTACAGCACTTCCTACCGCTGCAAATAATGAGGCATATAACAAATAGCCACCTAAAAAATAAAATATAAATGTGCCAATAATTAAAGGGAAATTAATAGTACTTAACCCAGACATTACTTCTTGTATACCACCATTACTTTTCATAGATGCAGCAGCTTGCATAGCACCGGGCTGCATGGGTAAATCATTATACTGTTGACCCAATTGCGGAAATAAAAAGGGCAGCAACATAGTTAAGCCCAACACCAGTATAATCCAAATAATAAACTGCACCAAACCTACTGCGCCTATACCGGTAATTTTACCCATCATTAATTTAAAAGGTTTTACACTACTTACAATAACTTCAGCAATACGATTCGTTTTTTCTTCCATTACACCACGCATGACCATTGTGCCATAAATGAATAATATAATATAAATTAAAAATCCGCTAAAATAACCAACCCCATAACTAACGCCGGCTTTGGCATCCGAATCTTTTTTTCCTTGTAAACTGGTAAATTGAAGTGTGTTGGCATTTTGTATACTATCAATTTGCTTTTTATTTAAATTCAGAGCCATTAAACGCTTCTCTTCTAATAAATCTGAAAATCTTTTTTGGATTTTATCGCGGGTTAACAACCCAATTGATTTATCTGATTTTAAAGAAAGCGTATCAAAACCCATAATGTTATATTGTTCTGGTATAATAATATAACCGGTAATTTTTTTTTGTTGTATTTGATTATCTAATTCAGTTTCTGTTGCATGTTTAATTACCTGAAATTGAATATCCCCTTTTTGCTTTAACAAAACATCATCCATTATGTGGGCACGGTCAATAATAGCAATTTGAATATTATCGGCAGTTTTTACTGAGAAGTAAATAATCAATGCATAAAAACCAAAAATGAAAAGAGGTAATAAAATAGTAGTTAGTAAAAACGTTTTCTTTTGTACCCTGCTAAGAAATTCGCGGCGGGCTATTAAAAAAGTTTTATTCATATATTTTTTTATATTTTAATGTAAAAATGATGATTTTATAAAAAATAATTAACTGTTTATTTTTATAGCATTAAGCTACTGTTTGAAAACGCCTTGCAGCGCTGTGTGTAGACTCGACCAGCTGTATAAATATATCATTTAATGAAGGCAGGATTTCATTAAAGGCTACTACATTTACCTGCTGCTCAATAAAAAAACGTAAAACATCATTACTTTTAAACCCATCATGAATACTTAAAGTAAAATCATAATTATTTTGTTGCAACACAGTAAACGAGGAATGCAGTAAATTAGAAGGCATACTATCAAATACAATATTAAATTTATGTTGTTTAAATTGCTGTTTAATATCTTGCACCTTACCATCTAAAATTTTCTTACCCAGATTAACTAAAACAATGTGGTTACAAATTTCTTCAACTTGCTCCATTCGATGTGTACTGAAAATAACGGTACTGCCTTGTTGTGCTAAACGATAAATTTCATCTTTAATTAAATTAGCATTTACAGGGTCTAAGCCACTAAATGGTTCATCCAAAATAATCAATTTGGGTTCATGCAATACAGTTGTAACAAATTGCAATTTTTGGCTCATACCTTTACTAAGGTCTTCTACCTTTTTATTCCACCAACTTTCCATTTCTAATTTTTTAAACCAGAAACGAATTTTAGAAAGTGCCTCACTTCGGCTCAATCCCTTTAACTGTGCTAAATATAATGCCTGCTCGCCTATTTTCATTTTTTTATACAATCCCCGCTCTTCAGGCATGTATCCAATTTTAATTGTATCTGCCATCGGATTAAAAGATTGTCCATCAAACAAAATGGAACCCTCATCTGGATAAATAATTCCGGTAATCATTCTTAATAAGGTAGTTTTACCAGCACCATTAGGGCCTAATAAGCCAAATATGCTACCTGCTTCAATTTCAAAAGTAATATCATCTACCGCTTTTTGGGTAGCATAATATTTTTTTAAATGTTGTAATTGTAATATTGCGCTCATATTTTTTAATCAATAAAATGAAATAAAGCAATTGAACTGATTGCACAGTTATAAGCAATTTTAATATATTTTATTGAAATAGCCTATTAAATAATTTTTATTGGATGAACGGTAATATATTGAAAGACAAGTGCCTACACACCCCATTTTTGTGCTATGGTATTGGCAATCAGTTCACCATCAATTGCAGCACTTACTATGCCACCGGCATAGCCCGCCCCTTCACCACATGGATATAAATTATTTACTTGCGGATGCTGCAAGGTATTAACATCTCTTGGTATACGAACAGGTGATGAGGTTCTGCTTTCAGTAGCTACTACCACTGCTTCATTGGTAAAATAGCCTTTCATTTTTTTTCCAAAATTTTGAAATCCTTGTTGTAAAGATTGATGAATGAAATGAGGCAAAACTTCTGCTAAACCAACAGCACGCAATCCGGGTATATAACTACAATTGGGCAATGAATCAGATGTTTTATGTTGAACGAAATCTACTAACCTTTGGGCAGGCGCTACAAAACCTCCACCACCTGCTGTATAAGCTTGTTGTTCTACCCATTGTTGAAAATATAATAAAATAAGCGGATGTTTTAAATTGTAAAGTGCTGAAGATGATAAAGAAAATGTTGGCTGAGCTGTAATCCATTTTTTATGTTGCTTAAACCACTCAAAAGCATCCGCTTCATTTACTTGAACCACCATTCCACTATTAGCATAGTGGTTATTGCGTTTAGAGGGACTCCAACCATTCACCACTAATTCGTTGGGCGATGTAGCTGCCGGAGCAATAATACCACCCGGACACATGCAAAAGCTAAACACGCCTCTTCCATTTACTTGTTCTACCAAACTATATGCGGCCGGTGGTAAATAGGGATCGCGATTGGTTGTATGGCTGTTTGCCTTGGGAAGTGGGCAATGGTATTGAATAGCATCTATCAATGCTTGCGGATGTTCTACACGAACACCCAAAGCAAATGGTTTTGCTTCAATGGCTATTTTTTTTTCAAACAATAAATGAAAAATATCTCTGGCCGAGTGACCCGTTGCCAATATTACAGCATCTGCTTCCCAAAGGGTACTATCAGCTGTTCTTACCCCTTTTATTTGGTGATTGTCTATTATAAAATCAACTACTCTTTTTTCAAAGTAACAGGCTCCGCCTGCTGCTTCAATTTGTTGCCGCATGGCCGTTATAATATGTGGTAATTTATTGGTACCAATATGTGGATGTGATTGGTATAAAATTTTTTCATCAGCACCAAACTGTACAAATAGTTGTAATATTTTATTCACATTACCACGTTTAGTACTTCTGGTGTACAATTTACCATCACTATAAGTACCGGCACCACCTTCGCCAAAACAGTAATTGCTATCACTATTCACTATACCTTCTTTATTCAGTATAGCTAAATCTCTTCTTCTTTCACGTACAGCTTTACCTCTTTCTAAAATAATAGGTTGAATTCCTTTTTCAATTAAAGTAAGTGCGGCAAATAATCCTGCAGGCCCTGCACCCACAATAATTACTTTTTTAGTCGCTGCATTTACAGAAGGGAAATGTATAATATGCTGAGGCCTTTCTGTAAAAGGCTCATCCACATATACTCGAATGGTTTTATTAATCCATACCTGTTGCTTACTTCGGGCATCAATTGATTCTTTTTCTACAAAAAAACCATATATATGTGATACTGAAATACCCAATTGCTCCGCTGCAATTGTTTGTATAAAATCTGCATCAACAGCTTGCGAGGGCGTTAAACGCAGTGTAATATTTTTTTGCATGTAGATAGGTTTTTATCCTATAAAATCATGAACTCATTTTAAAAAGGTAAATCATCAGCCATCACATCAGCAGCAGGCGTATCGGGCATATAATCAACAGCCGATGAACCCATATCATTTAATTTAGCCGATTCCATGCGCCATGCATCTAAATTTGTAATGTAGTTTTCTTTACCATCTTTTACCCATTTTGTGCCTTTAATATTAAACTGCACTTTAACTGTTTCACCTAATGTAAACCTGTCCGGCATAGCTGTTTTATCCTGCACACATTGAAATTTTACATAATTAGTAATAGTACGTCCACCAATCTCCTCCGATTTTTCTATCACAAATTCACGTGTTTTAAACGTTTCAGTGCGTTGCACAATATCATATCTGGCCACTAATTTTCCTGTAATCTCGTAACTCATAAAAAATAATTTATTGCGGCAAATGTAGCTTTTTACCCATGTACTACCACACCTAAAATTTAATCTTTTCTCTCAATAATTTTTGTACCTTACTTTTTTAAAGTTACTGTTCTATGAAGTGCTATTTTTTTATCATATTATTTCCTTGTGTATTTGGCTTTTTTCATTTACGTGCACAAGATATTACTGAAGTATATTATCAATACCACGCCATTACCGCTTCGCCAAAAGATAGTTCTATACAAACATGGTTACAAACATACACAGATAGTTTACAACGTTATTTAAATAAACCCCTTGGTTTTGCATTAGAAAATGTATATAAACAAAAAGGCGGTGGTCCATTAGGAAATTTTATAACTACAGCCATTTTACAGCAAGCAAAATTGCAAACAGGAACTCAAATAGATGCTGCCTTTATTCATCCGGCAGGTATAAAAGGATTTATACCCAAAGGTATTATTACAATGGGCACATTATTTGCATTGCTACCATACACCAATCATTTAGTAGTATTACCAATTAGCGGATCTGTTTTACAAGAATTTGTAAACAGAATAGCCACTGATGGGGGATGGCCTTCTACAGGCATTAATTATGCAATTGATGTTTATGGTAAAGCCAAAAATATTCAGATTCAACAACAACCCATTATGCATAACTCTATTTATCATATTGTAGTTACAGATTATATGGCGAATGGCGGTAACAATTGCGGCATGTTAAAACAATTACCCGCTATTTCACTACACATTTCCTTAATAGAAACTTGTAAAAATTATATTGAATCATTTACCCAAAATCATGAACCCATAGTAGTAAATAAAACAGTATCGGTGACCAATATCTATGAATAGAAGACTTTTTATACAACAGGCATTACAAGCAGGGCTATTGTCAGGCATTACTTTAGTGCCTGCTATAAGCCGTGGTACTTATAAGCATTTTACTGAAACTACACTTACCATATTGCATACAAATGATACACACAGTAAAATTTTTCCATTTGAAAACAATAGTGGCTCCTATGCAGGCATGGGCGGTATTGAGGGTAGAAAAAAAATAATAGATAGTATAAGAAATACCAATAACCCTACCCTATTATTAGATGCCGGCGATTTTTGTGATGAAAGCCCGGTATTTTATGCTTTTAAAGGTAAAACAGAATTAGAAGCCATGAAGTTGTTAGGTTATGATGCTTTTACATTGGGTGAAAAAGATTTTGCAGGCGGAATAGAAAATTTAGCCACTCAGTTACAGTTTACCAATATGAAA
>JAGWPI010000339.1 GCA_028877005.1 Bacteroidota bacterium
CAGTAGTATCAATACCAATAGTATAATCAGTCAGTGGTATATTTTGCCAAGCTATATTCCATAATTGGTATATTAATTTTTGTTCCATTTTACCAAATAAATCCCATGCGGCCATATCTAAAGCTGAAACTAAGAAGGCATTATTAGGAAATAAATGATGTAAATAATGCCAATAACGTTCTGGTTCTGTTAATGCAAATTTTTCTACATATGCTTTTTTTTCTTCCAGTACCTTTATCATAGATTCTACTGTAACATCATAGTATTGTATAGCTGGTGCTTCTCCATACCCTATTTGGTTACCCAATTGAAGTGCAATAAGCAAAGATGGTTGATATGTTTTAGTTCTTCCACCTGAAATTGTAAAAGCATGTTCAAAGGGAAGTTCAACTTTTTTATAATATAATTTCATTTTAAATACTTCAGCTAACTGCAAAGAAACACCAAACAAATGGGTTCAAAAAAAATAAACCGACTATAGAATCGGTTTATCAAAATAAAATATATCATTTAAAAGTTAACGACCACTTTCCTTTACCATTTGTTGCAATAGTAGATTAAAGTTTGACGCTTGTATTAGCTGCTCTAAACTAATATGCATTCTATAACGCCAATAATGTTTGGGATTAGAAGGTATGTTAATCCTTTCATCGTGTGGATTATTTCTTCTAATTGTTTCATCCATTCCTAATAAATCTTGTAATTGAAATATACTCCACATGGCAGGTGAATAGAGGTGTTGCAATATAATAGCTTTATTAATCCAAGCTTCGCAATAAAAAGGGGCAGTACCCCATTGACCTAGCTCGTTATTATAAAATTGTTGAATTTTGGGCTTATCCTCTTCCCACCAGCCCCTAATAGTACTCATATCATGTGTAGAAGGTGTTACTACACTCAAATATGGAGCATCATTGGGGTGAAAGAAAGTTTGCTGTGGATTTTTAGGCATACGCTGTATTTCAAGGCTTAGTAAGCCTAACTGCTGCATTACATCGGGAACGCAAGCAGGTACCAATCCTAAATCTTCTCCGCAAATTAACATGTTGGTTACCCGCTTTAATGCAGGTAATTTTTGCAAAGCTTCCTTCTTCCAAAAATCATCTTGCCTACGGAAATAATAATCTATGTACAATTCTTTAAGCTGCTGTTGCGTGTGTGCATCTAAATGCTGAAAAGAGATAGTGGATTCCATAGCAAATCGGAAATGAAATTGCTGTGCCTGACTTCCTTCTTCTTCAAAAAAAATAACATTACTAATCAAATCGAACAATCCCTGCTTTATTTTCTTTGTAAAAGTATCATCATTCCAATGAGCCAAATATTGTTCAACTTTACGTTGAGTATTGTATTCTTCTTTTAATGTATATGAACCAAAGGCATTATATTGCAAAAAGGAATTTTTTACAAAATCGGCATCATTGCCAAAAATTTGTACCAATACATCATCATTAATATATGGTTGTGTAAAGCGATGATAATCGAACCAAATATTTCTGCTGTACAATTCATTAATATGAATAGGCAATGCAGGTACAAAGTGTCCCATAATTCCTTCTACTGCATGTATAGGTATACTCCATATTCTAAAAAAACCTAAAATATGATCAATCCTAAATGCATCAAAATAGTAACGCATTTGTTCAAAGCGTTTTTTCCACCAAGCAAATCCATCTTGCATCATTTGATGCCAATTATAAGTTGGGAAACCCCAATTTTGACCCTTAATAGCAAAATCATCGGGTGGAGCACCTGCTTGCATAGTTAAATGAAATAGCTGTGGTGCTTGCCATGCGTCCACACCATTTCTATATACGCCAATGGCAATATCGCCCTTTAGTATAATTCCGTTTTGGTGCGCATAAGCTGTTGCATCTTGTAATTGTTGGTGTAAATAGTATTGTACAAAAAAATGATATGCAATAGCGTGATATTGTGGTGCATTTGGATTAGCCATTGAAGCAATGGTTACTTCATCATATGTGCTGTGTTCAGGCCATTCACTGAAATTAGCTGTACCATATAAATCTCTTAAATAACAAAATACAGCGTAAGGAATTAACCAATGTTGATTGTTTTGGAAGAAGGATTTAAATTGGGCAGATTGAAATAAGCGATCTTGCTGTAAAGGATATAATTGCTGTAAATAACTGTGTTTTAGTTGCATTACCGCCTCATAATCAACCGCTTCTAATGCATTTAATTGTTGCCTTTTTGTTTCAATTGCATCTAACAAATAAGTATTTTCAGCATCTGTTGCCATTTTTAGGTTGAGATATAGAGGATGTAAGGCAAAGGCAGAAATAGCCGCATAGGGATAAGAGTCTGTCCAGGTATGGGTGGCTGTTGTGTCATTTACCGGTAAAATTTGCACCAATTTTAAGCCGGTTGATTTTGCCCAGTTTACTAATAGTTTTAAATCTTCAAACTCGCCAACACCAAAACTTTCAGCAGATTTTAAACTAAATACCGGAATGGCTATACCTGCTCCCTTCCAAGTATTATTAGGTAAAACAGCAAACCCTGCATTAATAATGGTGAGTTCATCCGAATTTGTTTTGCCTAAATGCATGATTCTATTTCTTCCATTTTCAAATCGAACAAATTTTTTCAGCTGTGTATTATAAACACCAAATTTGTAAGCTAAGGAAGTTTGAACAGCAGGTAATTTTAATTGAAGAAAAAAAACAGCTTCATCTATTTCTCTTTTCAACAAAATTGGTTTATCTGTATTCCAATGATTAAATGCATCAGATTCGCCGCACAAACAAATAGTTTCGTTAGCCTGTAATAATGGGGCCTTTACACGTATTAAGTGGGTAGTAGTGGCATTTAGCTTAAAAACACTTTGTGCCGTTACATTTTTGGGTAATAAAATTTCTTGAAACGGTTCTGTATAAAATGCATTTTCAAAATAACCAGCATAGTTCCATGCATCTTCTATTCGTAAGGTTGTTTTTTTAATAAAGGCAGGTATTATTTTTTTATCATTACCCCAATCGTAACTAATTGTACCGTCTTCATTTTTTAATATATAATGGTAAATAATACCTTCTTGCGGAATTTCATCTATCCTAAATGGAATAGAAACCTCCCAAAAGTCTTCATTTAAATAATGCATAGGGACGGCCCGTTCTATTTGTTGATTACCCAGTTTGGGATGGTTACCAATTATAAATAAGTTTTGGCCAAAATGCGTAGTATATTGTAAATAAAAAGTAATTTGTATAACTGAATCGGTAGTAATAGACTTTCTAGAAACTGTTTTTTTTGTTGCTGAAGTACTTAATTGTTTGGTATTTGTATCCGTCCCTTTTTTTGCTGCATTGGTAGATTTTTTTGTTGTTGCTGTTTTTTTAGCTACCGATTTATTTTTTATTTTTTTTGTTGCTTCTATCCCATTAGAAACTTCTTTAATTTTTTCCCCCGATAATTCTTTTTTTACACTTTTTTTGGATGGAGCTTTTCCGTCATTTATGGGCATATCCTTGGGAGTATTCGTTAGTTTTTTTGCCAATTTTTCTGAATTTAATAAACTAAGTTAAACAATTAATGTGTAAATTAAACACATTGATTCATTTTACAAAACAATATGAAAAAAAAATTTGGTGCATAAAATAAAAACAGATTACCAAAATGGCAATCTGTTTACTATAAATTACACTATCAATCTATTGCATTTCGGGCTTCGATTTGCCTCTATGGCAAGTTGCACAAGTAACCATTTGAATTTGTGCAGTATCTGCATGTGGTATTTGACTGACATATTTTTCATTAATTTCCATAGTCATACGCATCATTTCTCTCGCAACATCTTTTTTAGGATTTTCATCACTGGCCGGGTCCATCCTACCGGGTTGGGTTTTAGAAGGTGCATGACAAAATGAACATTTAACACCTAAAGCTGCTTTAAATCCATCCATAACATGCTCTAAACTATCGTGGCTAATATTTTGCGGCAATACCTTTAAATTTCTTGGCCTTGGTTGAGTGGGCACAGTGAAAGAAATGATTCCGATAGCCAATGCTGATAAAATAGCTGAAAAAACAAAAAATTTTCTTTTATGAAAATGCATAACACTATGTTTTAATAAAGTTAAAAATAAACAATGGCAACGGAATTAAACATTTTTGTGCATAAAATATTCATTAAATTAAAACCCGGTGCAAAGAATGCCCGGGCTTAAACACTGTAATAAAAAAATAAAAATGTAGCTAAACATTACAAACCCCAACGGTTTGAAAGCTTTTGTCTTAAAGCACGTTTCTTTTGATTTTGGATATGCCAAACTGTAGCTGCACTAATATGAGCAGATTTAGCTGGCACATGGTTGTTTAAGTTGGTAGCTACTGTTTCTTTTACTTCTGATACCAATTGGTTTAAATGTTCTTTTTCTAATTGTACTAATGAACTGTTTTGTTTGTTTTCCATAACATTATTATTAATTTTTTTTAATAAAAACTTTAAGCATTTGTTTGCTTACGAATAAGAATCAATAATCGTTAGAAGAAAAAGTGAAATGGCAAGATGATAAAATTCGTAAGTAGATATTATCCTTTATACTCAATTGAGGGTGCAAATGTACAACTTATTTTAATAGAAACAATAATTTTTATAGATAAAAGCTTTGTTAATAGTTATTATGGTTGATTTATGCTATTTATTTGGCCCGTTCATATTGCTTCGGCCATTCAATTTCATGATGAAAATATTGAGCAGCTTGATGAGGAAAATAAGGATTTCGCAACATTTCGCGTGCCATAAAAATAAAATCTGCCTGCTGCTCTAATAAAATCTTTTCTGCTTGCGCAGGGGAAGTAATTAAACCCACTGCACCTGTTAACAAGTTAACAGATTGTTTTATGGCTGCAGCAAAAGGCACCTGATAGTTTGGTGCCACCGGAATTGTAGCATGCGCTACATTACCACCGGAAGAACAATCGATTAAATCAACCCCATTATTTTTTAATATTTTTGCCAATGCAATAGAATCGGATAATTGCCATCCATCTTCTACCCAATCGGTAACTGAAATACGCACAAAAAGGGGTAAATTTTCCGGCCACTCCTGCTGAACTGCATTCACTATTTCAATTAATAATCTAATTCTATTATCAAAACTACCGCCATAATTATCGGTACGTTGGTTACTAAGGGGCGAAAGGAACTGATGGATGAGGTACCCATGTGCAGCATGAATTTCAAGCACCTTAAAACCTGCCTGATATGCCCGCAAAGCTGCCATTCTAAATTGTGTAATAAGTGCTTGTATTTCTGTAATTGACATGGCAATAACCGGTACCTGTGTGTCTTTAAATGGAATGGCACTTGGCGCCAAAACAGGCCATCCCCCTGCTGCTACACTCAGTTGCTTACCCCCCAACCAGGGAGCCTCACAACTAGCTTTTCTACCTGCATGTGCTAATTGAATACCAGGAATGGAACCTTGGTTGGAAATGAAATCAGTAATGCGTTGTAGCATTAACATTTGTTCATCATTCCAAATGCCTAAATCCCCGGGACTAATTCTGCCTTCAGGACTAACAGCCGTTGCTTCTGTAAATACCAAACCTGCACCTCCTATAGCTCTGCTTCCTAAATGAACTAAATGCCAATCGTTGGCAAAACCGTCTTGAGCCGAATATTGGCACATGGGTGAAACAACTATTCTGTTTTTAAATGTTATGGATTTTATTGTAATGGGCTGAAAAAGCATTGGTAACATAGAAAATGATTTAAGTTAATAACACAAAAGCTCCCGCGTTGTTCTGCAGGAGCTTTTTATATATGCTTTTTAAATTACACTATTTAACTTCTTCAAATTGGGCATCCTCTACTGTATCGCCACCGGCTGATTGTTGGCCGGAAGAAGTATTATCAGAAGTAGTTGCATCAGCACCAGGTTGTGCACCTGCTGCAGCTTGAGCTTTGTAAATTTCTTCACTAGCAGCAGTCCAAGCGGTATTTAATGCGGCCATAGCTGTATCAAGTGATGAAATATCTTGATTTTTGTGTGCTTCTTTCAATTTGTTTAATGCATCTTCAATTGGTGCTTTTTTATCGGCAGGAACTTTATCGCCAAATTCTTTCAACTGCTTTTCAGTTTGGAAAATAAGACTATCAGCTTGATTTAGTTTTTCAATTTTTTCTTTTGCAGCTTTGTCTTCAGCTTCATGCGCTTTAGCTTCGGCCTTCATTTTTTCCACTTCTTCCTTACTTAAACCACTACCTGCTTCAATCCTAATTTTCTGTTCTTTACCGGTGCCTTTATCTTTTGCACTTACATGCAACATGCCATTAGCATCAATATCAAAGGTAACTTCTATTTGTGGTACACCTCTTGGAGCCGGTGGTATGCCATCTAAATTAAACATACCTAAACTTTTATTATCTTTTGCCAATGGACGTTCACCCTGTAATACATGGATTTGAACGCCGGGTTGATTATCACTGGCAGTTGAAAATACTTCTGATTTGCGGGTTGGTATAGTAGTATTGGCAGGTATCATAGGGGTTAAAACGCCGCCCATTGTTTCTATACCCAAAGTAAGTGGAGTTACATCTAACAACAACACATCTTTCACTTCACCGGTTAACACAGCACCTTGAATGGCTGCACCAACAGCTACCACTTCATCAGGATTTACACCTTTATTGGGTTTTCTGCCAAAGAACTTTTCTACAATTTCCTGCACTTTGGGAATACGTGTTGAACCTCCTACTAAAATAACTTCATTAATTTGAGAGGCAGTATAACCTGCGTCTTTTAATGCAGCTTCGCAGGGTTTTAAACAACGTTCAAATAAACTATCTGCCAAAGCTTCAAACTTTGCACGAGTTAGTTTTTTTACTAAGTGTTTGGGTACACCATCAACAGCAGTAATATAAGGCAAATTAATTTCGGTTTCTGAAGAAGAACTTAATTCAATTTTGGCTTTTTCAGCTGCTTCTTTTAAGCGTTGCAAAGCCATGGGATCTTTTCTTAAGTCTATGGCTTCATCTTTTTTAAATTCATCAGCCAACCAATCCATAATTACTTTATCAAAGTCATCACCACCTAAGTGGGTATCACCATTGGTTGATTTTACTTCAAAAACACCATCACCCAAATCCAAAATAGAGATATCAAAAGTACCGCCACCCAAGTCGAATACGGCAATCTTCATGTCGTGCTTCTTGTCTAAACCGTATGCCAAAGCGGCAGCAGTTGGTTCATTTACAATACGTCTTACATTTAAACCGGCAATTTCGCCTGCCTCTTTAGTAGCCTGACGCTGTGCATCATTAAAATAGGCAGGAACAGTAATTACAGCTTCTGTAACTTCCTGGCCCAAATAATCTTCGGCAGTTTTCTTCATTTTTTGAAGAATCATTGCTGAAATTTCTTGTGGAGTATATAATCTGCCATCTATATCTATACGTACGGTATTGTTATCGCCTTTTACAACTTTATAACTCCAGTGGCTAATTTCTTCTGTTACTTCATCAAACCTTCTACCCATAAAACGTTTTACACTGGCAATGGTATTATGCGGATTGGTGATTGCCTGACGTTTGGCAGGATCACCAACTTTGCGTTCGCCATTTTTTAGAAATGCTACAACAGAGGGTGTGGTTCTTCTTCCTTCATCGTTAGCTATTACTACCGGTTCATTACCCTCCATAACAGCCACACAACTATTGGTGGTTCCTAAATCTATTCCTATAATTTTTCCCATAAAAATAATTTTTATTACTAATTACAAATTCAATTTTGAATTCAATGTTACTTGGCAACGATTATGCCACTGACAGAAAAAATGCAAAATTGTCAGCTATTTTTTAAAAGAAAAGAAAGTAGTTAATCAACTGAAGAAACGGCTTTAAATGTATAATGCTTTTGAGAAAGATAACTAAAGACCACTACAAATACTGTTGTAGCAATCTTGGCAGGTGTAGGATACCAATGCAATACCTCTATAAATAATTTTAAAAAGATATAGTTTAAAAACAAGCATCCCATTACCACCATAAAGTACTTTCGCAGCTGTACGGTTTTTTTGGCTTCAGTTTGCTGAAAAACTACATATCGGCTTAGGTAGAAGCCAACCGGAAAAGTAACTGTAAAACTAAAAAGAAATGAAGCAATGGGGGCAGATATTAAAACAATAGGTGTTTGAACCGGCTTTTTCAAAAAAATATAATTGTATGCTATAAAAAACAAACTAATATCGGTTAGTGTATTAAAACCACCGCAAGCTGCATATCTAAATGTTTGCAATGGCATAATTTTTTTAAACCAAGGATAAAACCAATCAATTAACTTTAATATGGCACCGCTTATATAATTGTGTATACGCCTCATAAACGGCGGCGAAGGTAGCACATAAATCCTTTAGATTTGCAGACCCAAAATGTTAATAATGCATATTGTAGATACCATTAAAGCGCATACAGCTTCTGCCCTTCAACAGTTATTTCAGCACACTAGTTCACCAGAACAAGTGCTAGTAAATGAAACAAAGTCGGAATTTTCTGGCGATTATACGATTGTACTATTTGCTTTCACCAAAACTTTGCAGGTGTCGCCCAACCAACTTGGCGAAAAAATTGGCCAATATTTATTAAATAATTATTCCGAAATTTTTGCTGACTATAACCTTATTAAAGGATTTTTAAATATAACTATTCAACCGGCATATTGGCAGCAATTTCTAAACAAAAACTGGCAAAATGTTCATTATGGAATAGCCCAATCTAAAAATGAGAAGATATTGGTAGAATATTCTTCGCCCAATACCAATAAGCCACTTCATTTAGGGCATTTAAGAAACAACTTTCTGGGTTGGGGCATTGCCGCCATTTTAGAAGCCAATGGCTATGAAGTTATTAAAACCTGTATTGTTAATGATAGGGGTATACATATTTGCAAAAGCATGGTAGCATGGTTAAAATTAGGAAATGGTGCCACACCAGAAACCACAAATACCAAAGGAGATCATTTTGTTGGAAAATACTATGTTTTATTCAATGATTTATATAAAAAAGAAGTAACAAGTTTAATGGCAGCTGGGCAAAATCGTGAAGAAGCCGAAAAAAATGCACCTATTATGCAAGAAGCTCAGCAAATGCTTGTACAATGGGAAGCCGGGCATCCGGAAGTAATTGCTTTATGGAAAAAAATGAACGAATGGGTTTACAAAGGTTTTAATGAAACTTATCAAAAAATTGGTAGCGATTTTCAAAAAATTTATTATGAAAGTGAAACCTATATTTTAGGTAAAAAATTAATTGAGGAAGGTTTGGCCAAAAAAGTATTTTATACAAAAGCAGATGGCAGTGTATGGATTGATTTAACTGCAGAAGGCTTGGATGAAAAAATAGTGCAACGTAAAGATGGAACCTCAGTGTATATTACACAAGATATTGGCTTAGCTGAACAACGGGAAGCAGAATTTCATCCTTCCAAAACAATATATGTTGTAGGCGATGAGCAAAATTATCATTTTAAAGTATTAAAACTTATTTGCGAAAAATTAGGCTTGCCCTCTGCTCAACAAATTTATCATTTAAGTTATGGTATGGTCGAATTGCCTAACGGAAAAATGAAAAGCAGAGAAGGAACCGTTGTTGACGCAGATGATATAGTAGCAGAAATGATAGCAATTGCCCAACAAAAAACGGAAGAATTGGGAAAAGTAAATGATTTTACTGCAGAAGAATTACAACAATTATATCACACCATTGGATTAGGCGCTTTAAAATTTTTCTTATTACGAGTTGATCCCAAAAAGAAAATGATTTTTAATCCGGAAGAAAGTATTGATTTTCATGGATTCACTGGGCCATTTATTCAATACACTTATGCCAGAATTAAAAGTATTTTAAGAAAAATTGAACAACAACCGTTGCCAAGTACAACATTATCCAATACAGTTCAAATGAGCAAATTAGAAACAGAAATGCTGAAATTATTAGAACAGTTTCCCGGATTTATTGCCGATGCTGCCAACAATTTAAACCCTTCTGTATTAGCCATTTATGTTTTTAATTTATCAAAAACATTCAATTCATTTTATGTTGATCATCCTATTGCACAAGAAACCAATCAATCACAAAAACAATTTAGAATACAATTAGCCACACTTACTGCACAAGTTATTAAAACTGCCCTGCAATTATTAGGTATACAAGTGCCTGAACGTATGTAAAAATAAAAGCAATTTTGCTTAAAACTAAATTGCAAGAAAAAAAGCAAATACTTACTTTTGCGATCCATCATTATTAACCGCGGAGGTGGCGAAATTGGTAGACGCACTACTTTGAGGTGGTAGCGCCTTCATCGGCGTGGGAGTTCGAATCTCCTCTTCCGCACTTCCAATGCATAAAAACCATTGTTCCTAAAACAGTGGTTTTTATGCTTTTACTTTTATATTACTGAATAGCCCCTCCTCACCCTTTTATTTTATAGTTACATTTGTTCAGAAATAAAAAACTAAGCATATATGTCATCGTTCATTATTACTTGTCCAAAATGCAATCATCAGTTTGAACCCGGCGATACCATTAGAGAAGAAATTCAAAACGAATTGCGCAAAAAAATGGTAGAATGGCAAAAAACAAAAGATGAAGAATATAATAACAAAGTAGCTACATTACAAAAACTATTAGAAAATAAAGAAACTGAATTTAATAAAATTTTAATAGAACAAAAACAAAAATTGCAAGCTGAATTAGAAATCAATATTCAGCAACGTATTGCTGCAGATTATGAAAACAAATTGCAATTTTTACAAAAAAGTGAAGCCGAAACCAAGGAAAAATTAAAAATTGCCAATGAAAAAGAATTACAGTTTTTGCAAAAAGAACAAGCACTTCAACAAAAAGAAACTGAACTAGAACTTACCCTACAACGTAAACTTATTGATGAAAGAGAAAAAATAAAACAAGAAATACTACAAGTAGAAAATGAAAAAATAAACTTAAAAGAGGAACAGTACCAACTGCGCATGAAAGAACTTGAAAAGCAAATTGAAGACCAAAAAAAATTAGTGGATGAAATGAAACGCAGAGCAGAACAAGGCTCTATGCAATTACAGGGCGAAGTACAAGAATTGCTGTTAGAAGAACTATTAAGAAATACATTTCCTTTTGATATTGTAAATGAAGTAGGAAAAGGTGTAAAAGGAGCAGACTGCATTCAAACAGTTCGTAATCAAACAGCACAAACTTGTGGTAAAATTATTTATGAAAGTAAACGCACAAAAGATTTTAATAAAGAGTGGATAGAGAAAATGAAAATAGATATGCGCAGTTTAGGCGCCGATATAGCCGTATTAGTTACCCAAGCCATGCCAAAAGATATGGACCGATTTGGAGAAAAAGAAGGTGTTTATATCTGTACTTTTAACGAAGTAAGAAGTGTGGCGTTATTAC
Source organism: Bacteroidota bacterium (assembly GCA_028877005.1). GTDB lineage: Bacteria > Bacteroidota > Bacteroidia > Chitinophagales > Chitinophagaceae > Hydrotalea. The sequence goes on from JAGWPI010000339.1 coordinate 11,417, forward strand.
TAAGAAATGCGCTCATTAAAATTGCCGAAGCCAAAAAAAGCCAAGAAAATAAGGGTGAAAAAATGACTATGTTATACGATTACCTTACTGGTGCTGAGTTCAGTGAGCAATGGAAAGCCATTAGTGAAGGATTTATGCAAATGAAACTATCTATTCAACAGGAAAAAGTAGCTATGGAAAAAATATGGAAAGCAAGAGAAAAACAATTAGAAAAAGTATTACTAAATGCAGCACACATAAAAGGATCTGTAGAAGGTATAGCAGGAAGTGGTACAGTAAATCTTAATTTAATAGACGAAGACCCCAACCTTTTATTACCCGATTAAATACCGGTTATGTTAAAAAGTAACACCGAAACTACCGAAAATTTTTATAAGCCCAGCCGCAAAAAGCCTATTTATCCTATTCAAAAAGGATTAAAACACTATTTAATGCGTTTTGGAAGAGAATTACAGTTACCTGCACTTTATAATGATTTAACCCGTTTTACTTACACCCTGCCTATTAGAGATAAAAATGGGAAAGATACATTTTGGGAGAGTGCAATTTATGATATGCGTGATTTGGAATTTTTAAAAGAAAACCTAGTAAAAAATTATGCTATTTTAAAAACAAAAGGAGATTTTAGTTTCATCAATCATTTAGATGTGGCTGGTATAGATTTTTGCTATTTTGGCAACAGTCAGCCTTTTAGAATTAGAATTATCAATAAATTTAATGATAATCAAGATCATTACTATATTAAACAGGCCGATGCCAGCCGTGTTTATGGTCTTGAATTAGAACACTTGCTTTCGCCAAACCGTATTACTTATTTTACAAGTAAAAACACATTAATAGAAGAACATATACCTGGCATACCCGGCGATAAATTTATCAGTGATTATTTATATCAACCCAATTTAAATGCCGTTCGATTAGCCAAAGAATTTGTGAAATTTAATGAACGTTGTTTTACACATTTATTGGGCGATATGCGGAGTTATAATTTTGTGGTAAACATGATCCCCGATATAGAAGGCTATCAGTATCGTATTAGGGCAATTGATTTTGACCAACAATCATATGAAGGAAGAAAAAATTTATACCTTCCCCAATTTTTTAAGGAAAATAATGCCTTTGTTGCACTAGTATCAAAATACTTGAATCAGGAATCTATTGCCCAATATCAGGCAGAAGAAAAAACATTAATGGCGTTTAGACTTTCATCGGCCAAATATCGCATAAAGGAATTATTAGATATAATGAGTATGGATGCTATCTCTAAGCAAGATAAAATAGACCAATTAAAACAAGAATTATTTGTTCATTTTAATCAACCACTTTTTTTAAAAACACAAACAATGGGGCAAATTGTAAAAATGCAACTAAAACAAAACCTGCGAAAAAGTTTGGCATTAATACCCAAACAAGCCACACCGGGCAAACTATTATAAAGGCTCAGAATGTAACCATACCAAACATAATTGTTGCAAAAAACGATAATGTAATAAAAGTGGTTGGTGTATGTTTTTATTCTGAAAACTGGCATGAAGTGTTTGTGAAATGGCATCCATCCCTTCAATACGTAACATAGTTTTAAAGTCAATTTTCCCCAATCCCCACCATTTGTACATTGCTTCTTTGGCACTCCATAGTACGGTAGTAGTAGCAATTAAATCCCCACCATATCGCACAAATAAAAACTCCTCCTTGTGCATGAACTTGGTACTAATATGTACAATTTTTTCCTGCGGTAATTCAATATCAATTCCTACTCTTTCATTTCGGCTTACAATAGCTGCTACAAAATTACCACAATGCGAAATAGAAAAATGGTATTGTTCATCAGGCAAATAAGGCTTTCTGGTACTGGCAATTACAATCTCTTCATATGGAAAATCATCAAATAAAAAAGGCAATAAATACCTGCCTGCAGCATGTTGCAACTGTTTATGCGGATGCGTAATAGTTTGTTGTATAGGAATGGTTTTCAAAAAAAAATCTAATGGTTCAGTAATATGCCAAATAGCTAAACGGGTATTTTGGTTAATATTTTGTTGATAAAATAAGGGCATATTTAAAAGAATAGTTCTTTGTGCAGAATTACGAATTATATTGCAGTACACAATGTATTACTTTAAAAAAACAATTGAATTATTTTTTTAAAGTAAAATCAAAACCTTTAAACGCATCAACACATATGATTTTATCTGATACGCGCATTTTAGAAGAAATGGAAAAAGGCACCATTAAAATAGTCCCCTTCATTGCCGACTGTTTAGGGAGCAATAGTTATGATGTACATCTTGGAGATACTTTGGCCACTTATAAAGACCATATTTTAGATGCCAAACAACACAATACAATTGAATATTTTGAAATTCCAGATGATGGGTTTGTGCTCTACCCTCACATATTCTATTTAGGTGTTACAGCAGAATACACGGAAACACATGCACATGTACCTTTTTTAGAAGGCAAATCATCTACCGGACGGTTAGGCATTGATATTCATGCTACCGCCGGAAAAGGCGATGTTGGTTTTTGCGGAAACTGGACTTTAGAAATATCAGTAAAGCAACCTGTAAAAATATACAAGGGAATGCCCATTGGACAACTAATTTACTTCCCTGTAGATGGTAATATAGCTGTAAAATATAATCAAAAAGCTAATGCAAAATATAGCCATCAACCCAACAAACCTATTGAAAGCATGATGTGGAAAAACAAATTTTAATTTAAAATATAAATAGCTGCATTTAATATGGTAGCAAAACTTACCCATAATAAATATGGTACTAATAACCAGGCTGCCCATTTTTGAATGGGAAAACTATATTTAATTGTTAATACAATCAAACCCCACATCCCCAAAATTTCGGCTAGAGCCCAACCGGTTTTATGTAAATAGAAAAAAATAAATGACCAAGCCAAATTGAATATAAACTGTAAAATAAAAAAAAGCAAAGCCATATTTTTTGTTAATGATGATTTACTATTCCACAGTAAATAAAAGGATATACCCATTAATGCATATAACAGCGTCCAAACCGGTGCAAAAATTACATTTGGTGGATTGAAAAAAGGTTTTTGCAGTTGGGCATACCAAGTAGTAATTTGCGAAGCGGTTACAATACCACTTAAAGCACCTAATGCCATAATTATCAACACTGATAATATTAGTTTAAAAGCATTAAATTTTTCCATATTTTTTTTGATATGCAATTAATAATCCCAACACCTCATTATAACTATTAATGCCATTCTTTTGTTGATTGGCCTTTAAATATACATCATATAAATTCATTATTTGCGGGGCTATATCATTTTGTTCCTCCATAAAAAACTTATTCACCCTACTAAAATCATGTTTAACTAATGAATCTAGAGCAGGGCTAGCATCAGGAAAAGTATTTCTCAATAGTAATTCATTAAATACATATTTATACAGTTCACTGTAACAAGAATAAGCAACATAAGCATTCCTCGATTCAATAGCTACCAAATAACCTACAAAATTTGCCTCCTCCTCGCCTGCATAACCAATCTGGTGCGCCATTTCATGTAAAATTGTGTAAGGTATTAACAAACGAGGCATATCTGTTCTAATCTGTGCTTCTCCGGTAAACGGATTATAATATCCACCCCATCCAAAATATTTAGCATAGGGAGTAAATAAACTAGCCTTAATGCTTCTATTTTGGTAAAACAAAAATGGATGGAGTATAGCAGCTTGATTGTAATATTGTGGCGATTCTTTATATAAATCATTCAAAGCCGGAGTAGGCAAAATAGAATCAGCAGTTATTTGTTTTCTAAGTGTGTTTAATCTTAATGCTAAACTATCTCGTAAAACACATAATTCATCTGTGCTATAAGGCTGTACATTTAGTCCAAGCTGATATGCAATACCCAGCCGATGATAATTCAAACCCCAACCTAACATAAACCATATATAAACTATGCTTCCAATTTTCAACAATCTTATCAATATTTTTTTTAGATAGCTAAAATTTTTTTGAACAAGCATTTTAGCCAACCTGTATAATGAATATCCAAAATACAAGGCAACTAAAATATACAACACATCACCAATGCTAAATTTTATCCATCCTGTAAGACCTCTTAACATTTTAGCATAAAAGCCATAAAATTGAGTACTGTAAAATTTTTCTATAAAAAAGGGATGCAAACATGCCCATTGAATGCCGCCAATTAGTAAAACCAACAATAACCACACAAAATTTTTCTTTATCCAAAACTTATTGATATGTAATTTCATGTTGTATTTTAAGAATAATAGAAAAGGGATTGAATAAATTCCTTTTGCTCTTTCAATTGATTAATGTACCTTTGCCCACCCTAAAAAAACAAATCATGAGCCATAACAGGGAATTTGAAATAGCTTTTGTTGGGTTGAAACCAGGGCTTCATGTTTTTGAATATAGGGTTGAAGATAAGTTCTTTACCATTTATGGGCATCAGGATTTTAATAATTGCCATGCAAATATCAAATTAAGCCTTGATAAAAAAAATGGCTTCATGCAATTAAAATTTGATATTGATGGGACAGTAGATATACAATGCGACCGTTGTGGTAACCCATTAACTAAAATACTGTGGGATGAGTTTAACATGGTGGTAAAAATTGTGGAAGATCCCGAAGTAATGAATGCGCAAGAAGATGATCCTGATGTGTTTTATATTAGCAAAGGAGAAAGCCATTTGTTAATTGCAGATTGGATTTATGAATTCATTAATTTGTGTTTACCCATTCAAAACATGTGTAACCCTGATGAATATGGTGGAGATCAATGCAATCAGGCAGTTTTAGAACAACTTAAAAAAATGGAAGAACAAATTAACAACGGAAATAACCCTTTATGGAAGGGGTTGGATCAAATAAAAGGTTTAGAATAAATTTTTTGAAAGTATAAATTTTTAGGTTATGCCAAATCCAAAGCGTAGACATTCGCAACAACGCAGTGCAAAAAGAAGAACTCATTACATTGCAGAAACTGTAACACTTAGTAAAGATACTACCACCGGTGAAACTCATGTACGCCATCGCGCACATGTAAGTGAAGGAAAATTGTATTATAAAGGAAAATTAGTAGCCGAAAAAGCTCCTTTAAAAGCTTAATTTTCAATCACTTACTAGGCTTCTGCTATTTGTTTTGAATGAATAGCAGCTTTTTTTGTTTTTATGAATACCTTTACTAAGTTTATTGCTTACAACGAACTGTTGTAATTGTATAGTTTTAAAATATTCATCTACTTTAAAACGTTAAGCTACTCAGCGTTTTAAAATCGTTTCTTTGTTGCGCATTAAAACTAACAGAAAAAATGAATATAGGAATTGATGTAATGGGTGGAGATTATGCTCCTTTAGAAGCAATAAAAGGTATTTATGAATACCTTAATTCCGGTAAGTTTTCAAAAAATAACAATTTAACAATTACCGCTATTGGCAACCAAGATGCTATTGCTACTTTATTAGCTAAATACCAGCTAAACCATATTAGCATCATTCATTCCGATGAAGTAATAGGCTACCATGAGCATCCTACAAAAGCCTTAAAAGAAAAACCGAATAGCTCTATAGCCATTGGTTTTCAATTATTAGCTACCCAAAAAATTGATGCTTTTATTAGTGCAGGTAATACAGGAGCCATGTTAGTGGGAGCTCTTTTTAGCATTAAAACCATTGAAGGTGTAATAAGACCTACCATTGCTACCATTATTCCTAAAGTAAACGGTAGTACTGGTATTTTGTTAGATGTTGGTTTGAATGCAGATTGCAAAGCCGAACATCTTGACCAATTTGCGGTTTTAGGTAGTTTGTATGCACAGCACATTTTACATATTACCAAACCTAAAGTGGGGCTGCTGAATGTGGGTGAAGAAGAAGGTAAAGGAAATATTTTAGCACAAACAACTTTTCCGCTTCTAAAAAATAATTCTCATATTGAATTTGCTGGCAATGTAGAGGGTAGAGATTTATTTGAAGATAAAGCAGATATTATTGTTTGTGATGGATTTACGGGAAATGTAGTATTAAAATTAGCAGAAAGTTTCTACGATATTGCCTGTAAAAGAAATTTACAACACGATGCTTATATTCAGCGTTTTCATTATGAAAATTATGGTGGCACACCTGTTTTAGGCGTTTCAAAACCGGTAATAATTGGGCATGGCATTAGTAATGCAAAAGCTTTTGCCAATATGATTGATGTTGCCGAAAAAATGATTGAAACCGAACTCTGTCAAAAAATAAAAGATAGTTTTAAAGTTAGCTAGCCACTAAAATTGTCTCATTGTAATAATAATTTAAACATCAACAGCTTTCTTCAACTTTGTTGGTTATTGTGTCTAATTTATTTTTGTATAAATAAATTGTTTGTGAAGGATAAGCAAATTCAATACCTAACTGTTCAAATTTTTCGAATAAAGTTAAATTAATTGCCTGCACTGTATTCATATACACCAAGTAATCAGGTGTTTCAATATAAAATACATATTCAAAATTAATGGCAAAATCACCAAATGATTTTAAGTGAGCCCTATCAAATGTAGCACCTACCCCATTCACTGTTTCTTTTATTATGCTTGGTAACATATGTAACTGCTGCGAAGTGGTTTGATATACAACTCCTATTGTAGAAACCACTCTTCGTCTTTCCATTCTTTTAAAATTATGAATAGTAGATTTTACCAACTCGGCATTGGGCATTACCAATTGCTGTCCATCTAAACTTCTTAAATGAGAGGTTTTAATTCCAATTCTTTCAATTACCCCACTAGTATTTCCTACAACAATAAAGTCGCCAATTTCAAAGGGTTTATCAAAAAAAATAACGAGATAACTAAATAAATCGCTTAAAATATTTTGAGCAGCTAAAGCAATTGCAATACCACCAACGCCTAATCCGGCAATAATGGTAGTAACATTATAACCTAAATTATCTAACAGCATAATAAAGCCGGCAACCCAAATCAATACTTTAATGAGCACCAAAACACCATTTAATTGCTTAATACGTTCTTCAGGCTCATTTTTAAAGCGCATGTATAGTAAAACCAAGCTATGGAAAAAGTAATTAATAAATCTTACTGCATAATAAATAGTTATAACAGAAAGTCCGGCTGATAATACACGCTCAACTTTTGGAGACAGTGTAAGTGTATTAATGAGCGCATAATTAATAAAGAAATAAGCATAAGGAATTAAAAACCTTTCAGCTGCTATAACAATTTGGTCATCAAATTTATTTTCAGTTTTACTAGTAATGTGCTGTAATAGTTGAATAATATATTTCTTGAAAAATTTAACCAATAAACTAACCAATAACATCCAACCAGCTACGATAAGATAATCCAATACAGTATTTTTCCAATATATATGTTGCACTAAATCTTGCATAGTTGATGTTCTTTTAGCTAAAAAATATGATTACACAATGCACTAAACATGAAAATGCTTTACCAATGCTTAGCCTTATCGTATTATTTCAACCCTAATATCAATTCGGTATTGTAAACTAATTTAATCCTGGTTCAACAAAAGTTGAAGGGCATTTGGGCCTTCACAACATATTAAATCAATACAACTTAAATTTTTTTGAAAGCCAATTTTTGCTTCAAAAACTTGCGGGTAATAAACAGGTTGAGTAATATTTTGGAAATTATTAGGCCTAAACCTGTTTCTGTAATCTAACACAAAAGTAGGGTATTGCAACAGAAAATTTTCAGTTACAGACAAATTGACAGGCACCTTTAACAGCTTGACTACCCATTGCAAAGTAGCCATATTTAAATCGAAAAGATACTCATATTCTTGAAAAATTAATCCGCGAAGATCATCGGCATAATGTTCAAAAAAAGGTGAACGATTATAACAAGCCATCAGCGTTCGCCAATGTTGTATTTGCCAATTAGAACGATAATCAATTTGAACATTCCTAAATAATCCTTTTTGATCCCTGCCTTTTAATACCGGCACTGTTAACCCAATCACTCCGTTTGCACCGGCTAACATACATCGATTTTTAAAACTCATTTTTCCCCAGCTATCAAATGACTCAACTTTAATATTTGAAAATTTAACTAAAGCTTTAAGTAATTCAACATTCATAAAATATTGATTATCAAGTAATAATATTGATTTATTTTCCATTTTCTAATTTATTAATTTTTTGCTGAAAAATTGTATAAAATAGCCCTTTTATAATCAATAATTTAATTTAAATAAAAAATGCAAATCATTGATAATAAGAATTTTATAACAAAATAAAAATACTAAATTTTATGGTAATTTTTTTTTAATTGCTTTGGTACTAAATTTCTAAATTGTTTAGCATCAAAAATACATCAATTTTTCTCTCTTATTAAGAATTGAAATTTTTAGTTACTTTTCCGGTAAAATATTTGCAAAGTGAAAAAAGCTATCCTCCTATCCTTTTGTATTTTATTGTTATTAGCATGTCATCAACCACAAGCATTTACTTTTCGTTCCATTGAAAATGTTGCATTGATTTCAACAAGCAATGATTCATTAGGTATACAATTAAATGTAGGATTTAACAACCCTAATAATTTTAGGGTAGAATTAAAAAAGATAGAGGGAGAAATATTTATAAATGGACATTTTATTGGCCAATATAAATTAGATACCTTATTGAAAATTGACAAAAAGTCAGCATTTAATATACCAGCTGCATTAACAATATCAAAAAAAATATTGTACCAAAATGCATGGAATAGCTTATTACAAAAGGAAGTTATGTTAGAGATAAAGGGTTTTAGTAAAGTAGGAAGATCTGGTATTTTTATCCGCTTGCCATTTGATTATAAAGGCAACCAGCGCATTCCATTTTTTTAAACCATAACTATTGTATAGGAGGAATATGGCATGGTTTCCCTTTTTGCGGCCCACCACCATCTTCTGCCCGTTTACAAATAGGTGGCAGTTTTTTGTAGGCATCCGGTTCAGCTTTTTCATCATCAGCATCAAAGCCGGCATTATTTAGTGCGGTTTTTATATCATCTACTGAAACCCTATCCGGTACATATTGCACTTTAATTTCACCTGCCAATAAATTAATTTTCCACTGAATCATCCCTTTTTGCATGTTGGCATTATTCTCGATAATTAAATATTTATCTAACCGTTCTTTACAAGTCCAACACCTCAAATTATCAGATTTAATAGTAACCCATTGTGGCTTTGCAGACATAACCTGGCTTTTTGCATGGAATGCAATACATCCCAAAACAAAAAACAACACGCATTTTTTTATCATACCAACTTGTTTTAAATATACAATTAACAATAAAAAATTTAAACTTTCCAATTAGCAGGATCCATTCTCCAATTTAATAAAAATTGCTGCATAGATGCATCTACGATTTTTTTCTCTATTGCCAAATTAATTAAAACATCATAATTAGTTAATGATTGATGTGGAATATTTGCATTTTTAAATGCAGTCTCAGCAGCATCAAATCCGTAGTTAAAAATTGAAACCAAGCCAATTACTTTCATGCCAGCTTCTTGTAATACCTTTACCACCTGTAAACTACTTTTACCCGTAGAAATTAAATCCTCTATTACTACTACATTTTTATCAGGAAAAACTTGGCCTTCAATTTGATTACCCAAACCGTGTTCTTTTGGTTTGGGCCGAACATACAAAAAGGGTAATTTTAATTGATCGGCAGCCATCGCTCCCCAAGCAATACCCGCAGTAGCTACGCCTGCAATTGCATCAGCATTATCAAATTCTGAAAAAAGCACATTACAAAGCTCACTTTTTATAAAATCTC
>JAGWPI010000340.1 GCA_028877005.1 Bacteroidota bacterium
CTTTAGCTCGATTGGCAGGCCCTGCAGTAGCGGGTATTTTGTTGAGTAGTTTTGGAGAAGGTGTTTGTTTCTTCATTAATTTTTTGAGCTTTATTGCTGTAATTGTTTCCTTATTACTAATGAAGATTAAAGTGCCACCAGTCAAAACCATTGAGGAGCCTATATGGCAAAATTTAAAAGAGGGTTATAACTATTTACAACACAGTAAAGGAATTAGATCGGCCATTTTATTAATGGCATTAATCAGCTTTTTTGTAATGCCCTATAATACTTTATTTCCTGTATATGCACAGCAGGTATTTAAAGGTAACGTTACCACATTTAGCTGGCTAAATAGTATAGCGGGCTTGGGGGCTTTAATGGGTGCTGTATATGTAGCAACTTTAAAACCTGGTAAAGATTTTTTAAAAATAATTACTTGGTCTAATGTATTAATAGCTACATGCATTATACTTTTTTCGTACATGAAAAGTTTATGGATTGCTTTAGCAATTATAATGATTGGTGAAAGTGGCCTTTTAGCCTTAATAGCATCTACCAACACATATATTCAAACCCATGTAGAGGAAAGAATGAGAGGAAGGGTAATTAGCTATTATGTAATGGCTTTTTTAGGTATACAACCCATAGGCAGTTTAATAGTTGGTTATATAGCACATAAAACCAGTGCCCCTTTTACTTTGTTAATGGAAGGCATTGCCGGAATAATTTCAGTTACAGCATTTATTCCGGCTTTTAAAAAGGCTGGAATGGGCCACGTTATGAACCCATCAATTGAAAAATATATTCCTAAAAATCCATTTAAATAAGTAAGCATCATAGTTGCCATTGAAAGATTCTGGTAAAAAAAACCTCATCTATTACTGATGAGGTTTTAAGAAAATGTAGATGTGATTCGGATTGGATTCGAACCAATGACCTACTGCTTAGAAGGCAGTTGCTCTATCCAGCTGAGCTACCGAACCAAATGATTAGGGCGCAAAACTAAATTTTAATTAGTTTGCATCCAAACAGATTTCTAAAAATGGACGTAAAAATTGAAAACAGTTGGAAAGAACAGCTACAAAAAGAATTTTCCAAGCCCTATTTTTTGCAAATAGTTGCCCATTTAAAAACTGAAAAAGCATCCGGCGCCAAAATTTACCCTCCCGGCAGTTTAATATTTAATGCATTTAATAGTACTCCATTTAATGATGTGAAAGTAGTGATTATTGGACAAGATCCCTATCATGGGCCACAACAAGCCATGGGCTTAAGTTTCAGCGTTCCGGATGGAATAACCCCACCCCCTTCTTTACAAAATATTTTTAAAGAATTACAAACGGATATTGGAATGCCTATACCTAAAACAGGCAATCTTACCTCATGGGCTAAACAAGGAGTTTTACTATTAAATGCTGTATTAACTGTTCGTGCCAATGAAGCAGCTAGCCATGCCAAAATTGGCTGGATGAATTTTACTGATGCAGCCATAAAAAAAATTTCTGATGAAAAGGAAGGCATTGTTTTTTTACTTTGGGGAAAATTTGCACAAGAAAAACAACAATATATTGATGCAAATAAACATTTTATTTTAAAAGCGGCACACCCCTCACCTTTAAGTGCCTATAATGGTTTTTTTGGATGCAAACATTTTAGCCAAACCAATGAAATCTTAATGAAACAAGGCAAAACGCCTATCAATTGGTCACTTTAAAATATAAACACACTTTACTATGCAATTATTTAAAAACATTTTTGGTCGTATTTGGGCATTTTGGGGAATAGTTAGTTTTATTGTTACATTTTTAATATTCTATATTCCTTCTATGCTTTGTTATGCTATACCGGGCAATAAGGGTCAAAAATTATTTATTGATCTTTCGCGTTATTGGATGAATATTTGGTTGCCACTAATAGGCTGCCCATTAAAAGTGTATGGTTATGAAAATTTTGAAAAAAACAAAGCTTATATAGTAACCTGTAACCATAATGCGCTATTAGATGTACCCCTTTCTGCACCTTATACACCTTCCCCCAATAAAACCATTGCTAAAAATTCATTTGCTAAAATTCCCATATTTGGATGGTACTATAAAAAAGGCTCCGTATTAGTAGATAGAAACAGTGAGCGAAGCCGTATACATAGTTTTGAAGAAATGAAGCATGTATTAAAGTTGGGTATGAATATGTGCATTTTTCCGGAAGGAACCCGCAACAGAACCAAAGAGCCACTTAAAAAATTTTATGACGGAGCATTTAAATTGGCCGAAATTACCAAATCGCCTATTATTCCTGCTGTTATTTTTAATACAAAAAAAGCCATGCCTATTCATAAAAAATTTTATTTATGGCCTAATAGATTGGCTTTGCATTTTTTACCTCCTATAGACGCGGATGGATTATCAGCCAATGAATTAAAAGAAAAAACATTTAATAGCATGAAGGCATATTATTTGGCACACGAAGCAAACCCTTTTATAAAATAAATTATTATTGATTATAATTTGAAAATGTACGAGATCGGTTAATACGTAAATCGCGTAAAATACCGGATTTAGGATTTAATGTAATGCTGAATGAACGCCATAAACCAATTGGGGTAACATTAATAGACATTTGCCAACAGTGCATTTCGCGTGTTAAAAACATACTTAATTGTTGCAATTTTCCAGCATTAAAATCAAAATAACCAGTTCCGCCCACTTTCCATTTGGTAGTTAAACTAAAATCGCCCTGAAAATTTACATTAGATGAAATAATGGTAGCAAATGAATACCTACTTAATGAATCTACATGTAACTGTTTGGAGAAATTGAGCGAATAAGAAAGTGAGAGTGTCCATGGAATATTAAAATCGGTATACTCAGCAGGATTGCTGCGCACATATTGCAGTTGCATTTGTTGCTCTTCCGGGGTCATAAAAGGATCAACGGGTATTTGGCTTTTCGAGTCTTTGCCATCTTTAGACTTACTTTTAAATTGTGTAGAAATGGCTATATTGCCACCTGTTAACCTACCTAACGTGGGGTGATTGCTATTCCAAGTAAAAATATTCTTTCTAAACCCAAATTGATCTACTTGATAAGGGTCTAAAATAGCACTGGCAGTAATATTAATTTTATCAAATAAAGTACTTCGGGCATAAATATTAAATGGAGCTAGTGCAAAACTATCAGCTAATAAATTGTAAGATGAGTTAAAGCCAAATCCATCTAATATTTTTATTTTTTTAATGCC
>JAGWPI010000341.1 GCA_028877005.1 Bacteroidota bacterium
CTTTTTGATTTATGATGGTATCAACAGCAATAGCAGTTTTTCCGGTTTGTCGGTCGCCAATAATCAACTCACGCTGTCCACGTCCAATTGGAATCATGGCATCAATTGCTTTAATACCTGTTTGCAATGGTTCTTTTACCGGTTCGCGAAAAATAACGCCTGGGGCTTTACGTTCTAAAGGCATTTCATATAAATCGCCTTTAATAGGACCTTTACCATCAATTGGTTCGCCAAGAGTGTTTAAAACACGGCCAACCATACCATCGCCTACTTGAATTGAGGCAATTTGGCCGGTTCTTTTTACTTTAGCACCTTCTTTAATCCCCTCACTTTCACCCATCAATACCACGCCTACATTATCTTCTTCCAGGTTTAGTGCAATGGCTTTTACGCCATTATCAAATTCTACCAGTTCGCCTGAACGCACGTTATTAAGGCCATATACACGGGCAATACCATCGCCCACTTGTAAAACAGTACCCACTTCTTCCAATTCAGCCGATACATTAAAGTTACTCAACTGTTGCCTGAGTATGGCTGAAATTTCATCTGGTTTAATGTCTACCATATAGTTGATTTTATGCTATTGTTTTAAATAGAAAATTTTGAAATTTATTTAATTTGTTGCACGTATAAATTTTTTTGAAATTGTTTCTTAATGTCTTTCAAATCACGAAGTATACTTGCATCTACTAAATTATTTTGAAAACTTAGAACAAAACCTCCAATTAAAGCGGTGTTTACTTTTGTTTCTAATTGAATTTTATCAAACCCACGGGCAGTTTTAACTTTATTGGAAATGCTATTTTTTAAACTCTCAGAAATGGGTGTAGCGGTAGTAAGCGTAACAATATGAATACCTTTTAATGCATGGTATTGTTCTATAAATGCTTGTACAATTTCCGGCAACACATTTTCTCTTCCTTTTTTTACCAACAGTTCAATATATAAATTAGTTAAGGCACTAATTGATTTACCTGCAATGGCTTTAATAATGGCATTTTTTTTATCAGAAGTAACCACTGGACTTTCTAATAGATTCACAAATTCTCTGCTGGCCTTGCAAACTGCATGTAAGTATTGCATATCGGCCATAATTGCTTCAAGTTTGTTCTGTTCTATGCTAATATCAATCAAGCTCTTAGCATATCGGTTCGCTAAACGGGGGTTATTCATTATCAGTTAAAATTACCAATTAATAAAACTAGTTTAAAGGAACTGCATTTACCAACGTTTCAATATATTTTTCTTGCTCTGCTTTATTACTTAACTCGCGATGTAATATTTTTTCGCTTACTTCAATCACTAATGCACCAACTTGATTTTTTACATCAGTTAAAGCAGCATTTTTTTGTTGTAAAATGGCAGTTTGAGCATCTGCAACAATGCGTTCATATTCTTGTTTCGCTTTTTCTTTTGCTTCAGCAATCATTTTATCTGACTGTTCTTTGGCTTCTTTCAAAATTACGGCACGTTCTTCTCTGGCTTTTGCCATTAAAGCTTCGTTTTCATTTTTTAAGGCGGCCATTTCAGCCTTGGTTTTTTCTGCCAAAGCAATGGCATCTGCAATACCGCTTTCTCGCTCCTTTAAAGTGCTGAGAATAGGTTTCCAAGCATATTTACGCAATACAATTAAAACAATAATAAAGGCTATGAACGTCCAAAATATTAAGCCTAAAGCGGGTGTTAACAATTGCATATATTTAATTTCAATTTAATTTAAAAGGCAACTTATTTTTAATGCACCAAAACATTGTAACAATTAAAATCAACTGCACTCGCCGCCCTTTGCATTGAATGCAGTTGAAGTAATGTTTCTGTAAAAGAAAAATTACTTGATGAAGATGGCTAATACAGCTGCAATTACGGCAAACAAAGCCACACCTTCTACGAAGGCAGCAGTTAAGATCATGTTTGCACGAATTTCATTTGCTGCTTCAGGCTGGCGGGCAATACTTTCTACTGCGCCCTTACCAATTTGGCCAATACCAATACCTGCACCAATTGCAGCTAAACCTGCACCAATTGCAGCACCCATGTTGGAAATGCTACCATCTAACAAAACACTCATTAAAGACATACTGTGTTGGTTTTTGTGATTAAAAAAATTTATATAATTACTGCATCATCATGATGCGCATGTGTATCTTCTATTGCCTGACCAATAAATACGGCGGTAAGGTTGGTAAAGATAAACGCCTGAATGAATGCAACTAATATTTCAATGAAATAAATAAAAATAGTAAAAGCAAGCGAAACAGGAGTAAACGCCAAACCAGCACCAATACTCAATTTAGAGAAAATAAAAATCATTAAAATTAAACAGGTAATAATCATGTGTCCTGCTACCATATTGGCAAACAAACGCACAATTAAAGCAAAAGGTTTAGTAAATACACCTAAAATTTCAACTGGTATTAAAATAAATTTCACCAAAAAAGGTACGCCTGGAGGATTAAAAATATGTAACCAATAATGTTTATTGGCACTAAATAAAATGACTACAAAACTAATAATACCTAATGTAAAAGTAAAAGCTATGTTACCGGTTACATTAGCGGAGCCAGGAATTAATCCAAATAAGGTTGAAATTAATATGAAAAAGAAAATAGTTAAAAGCAAAGGCATGTATTTTTCGTACTTATTGCCTAAATAGCTTTTACCAACCTCATCGCGAATAAATGTGATCACAGGTTCTATTGCATTTTGAAAACCCGATGGTGCTTTTAAAGCCCCCTCTTTTTTATATTTTTTAGCAATATTAATGAGTACAATAACCAATACCAATAAGCCCAACAACATTTGCACAACATTTCTGGTTAGTGATAAATCGTACACTTTTACAGTTTTATCAGGTTCTCCGGCACTATTAACGGCTATAATGGCGCCTTCTTCTAATTTATAACCATCATATATTGCATGTCCATGTTCAAACTTAGAAGACATAAAAACAGATAAGCCTCTTTGGGGGGAGTATACAATAACAGGTAATGGTAATGCAATGGAATGACCATTAAATTCTGCAAAATGAAAGTCGTGGTTATCCATAATATGTTCCATGATAACTTCACCGGGATTAAATTCGGTTCCACTTTTTTCTTGCACGGTATCAGTCACCAAATGTTCGGTAACCTGTGTTTTGCCTGGAATAGAAACTGAGCAAAAAAACAGGCTAAAAGCCACAACCAGCAAAGATTTCAGGTATTTCAGGGCCATAAATTTGTTCAAATTTGCGGCAAAGATAGGGGGATGGCTCTAAAAAAAGGATTGAACCTGAATTTTTGATTAAAAAAAGTTATATAGAACCAACTGAAATAGGATGATGGGTATGTTTTTCAAACTGCATTTCATATAAACGGGCATAAAACCCTCCATTGGAGAGTAATTCTTGATGGGTACCTATTTCTTTTATTACCCCTTTATCTAACACAATTATTTTATGCGCTTTACGAATAGTAGACAAACGGTGGGCAATAATAATAGATGTTCGGCCCGCAATAAGGGTATCAATGGCTTTTTGAATCAGTTGTTCACTTTCACTATCAATAGAAGAAGTAGCTTCATCCAATATTAAAATAGCCGGATTGTAAAGTAAAGCCCTGATGAAAGAAAAAATTTGGCGTTGCCCTAAACTTAGGGTATTACCTCTTTCGCGTACATCAAAATCATATCCACCCGGAAGACGCATGATAAAATCGTGCACATCCATCATTTTAGCAGCTGCTATTACCTGTTCTTTTGTTATATCAGGATTACGTAGGGTAATATTATCAATGATTGAACCTGAAAATAAAAAAACGTCTTGCAGTACTACACCAATATTTTTTCGCAAAGCATCGGTTGTATAATCCTCAATTTTAACATCATCTATTAAAATACTTCCTTTTTGAATATGATATAAACGATTCATTAGGCTGGCAATAGAGGTTTTACCACTTCCTGTGTGGCCTACAATTGCTACCGTTTCTCCTGCTTGAATGGAAAAGTTTATGTCTTTTAATACATATTGTTCTTCAATATATGCAAACCAAACATGATTAAAATCTATTTTACCTTTAATAGTTTGGGGGGCAAAACTACCTGCATTATTGGTTACATCCGGATTGTCTAGTACTTTAAACACCCTTTCTGCAGATACCATACCCATTTGCAACACATTAAACTTATCTGCAATTACCCTAAGTGGCCTAAAAATTTGGTTCATGAATAAAATAAAAGATACAATTTTTCCTGAAAAGTTAATCGGCGTTCCACCTCCAATCAAAATAGCCTGATTAGCTACCCACCAAATAATTAATGCAGAACTTAATGCCAGCACAATTTCTACAACAGGAAAAAAAATGCTATAAGCAAAAATGGCTTTAATATTAGCATTTCTATGTTCTCGGTTAATATTTTGGAACTTTTCAAACTCTTTATCTTCAACAGCAAATGCTTGTACTACCTGCATACCGGTAATGTGCTCTTGTACAAATGCATTGAGTGCCGCAACAGCATTTCTTACTCTAATAAAACTCTTATTCACAGCTTCTTTAAAATAGTAGGTAGCAATAATTAATACAGGAAATGGAATTAAGGCAATAAGAGTTAACTCCCAGTCAATCCAAAACATAGTAGCCAATGTAATAATAATGGTTAATAAATCAGCAACTATAGGAATTAATCCATCACTAAAAATATCATTAATACTTTCAATATCATTAATGGTTCTTGTTGTTAAGGTACCTATGGGGGTTTTATCAAATTGTGATAAATTAAGATGCAACACTTTTTTATAAACAGCTACCCTTAAATCTTTTACAACATGCTGTCCTAACCACGCAGTTAAAAAGGTAAATAAAAAGCGGACAATTGTTTCAATAATTAAAAATGCAATTTGAAAAATAGTTACTGCTATAATAAACCCGGTTACCGTTGCCAAAGCTGTATTTCCAATAAAAAAATGTATCCATTGAGGAATATGAGGATGCTTGCCTGTAACCTCATCAACAGTTAATTGTATTAAATACGGCCTAACAGGGGCAAAAAAAGCCATTACAATAGCTAAACCTATGCTACCATAAAATACTGAGCGATAGGGCTTCACAAAATGCAAAACCCTGCGAAGCAATGAAAAATTAAAAAAATTTTTTTTAGAATCAGTTGCCATGTTGTTAGCAAAATTAACAATATTCGAGCGGGTATGTTGAAAGGATTAAAAAATTATCTGAGTAATTTGCTTCAATGCAGCTCAACCACCCATTCCATAGAGAATATCATTAATTTTGTATAGCTATGGAGAATGAGCAATTAATAGACCCAACTACTTCAGATAACCAGTTACCGGCCTATACTTTAAACGAGGAGCAGGAAAAAAAAGAAATTTTACGCCGATATAGGGCATTATTAAAAAGCTTGCGTCCCAAATTAAAAAGAGGCGATAAAGAATTGGTGCGTCATGCTTTTGAAATGGCTGC
>JAGWPI010000342.1 GCA_028877005.1 Bacteroidota bacterium
AAATTGCCAAAGAACGCGATTGGAATAAAAAATTAGAGGAAATAGTAGAAAAGGCTCCGGAATGGGATATTGGTTTTATTGTTGGTGTTCCTGCATGGATTCAAATGTGCATGGAAATGATTATTAAAAAATACCAATTAAACAATATCCATGAAATGTGGCCCAATTTGGCCTTTTTTGTTCATGGTGGCGTAAGTTTTGAACCTTATAAAAAAGGATTTGAAAAATTATTGGGCAAACCTATTACCTATATTGAAACCTATTTGGCTAGTGAAGGGTTTATTGCTTATCAAGATCGACAGCACGCAAAGGGTATGCGCTTGGTTACCAACGAACATATATTTTTTGAATTTGTACCTTTTAATGATACTAATTTTGACAGCAACGGCGATATGTTACAAAACCCCGAAACACTCATGATACATGAAGTAGAAGAGGGTAAAGAATATGCATTATTAATTAGTACCAATGCCGGCACATGGCGTTACTTAATTGGCGATACCATCAAATTTGTAGATAAAAAACGTTGTGAAATTATTATTACCGGCAGAACCAAACATTTTTTAAGTTTAGTTGGCGAACACCTGAGTGTAGATAATATGAACAAAGCTATTCAATTAGCTTCCGAACAATTAAACATCAGCATTCCGGAATTTACAGTAGCAGGTATTCCTTACCAAGGCTTTTTTGCCCATCATTGGTATATTGCCTGCAATGAAGCGGTTGATGCTCAGACGTTAAAGCAGTGTATTGATGAAAACCTAAAAGCTTTAAATGACGATTATGCTGTTGAACGCAAAAGCGCACTAAAAGAAGTATTTGTGGATATTTTAAGTGAACAACAGTTCCTAGATTTTATGCAACTAAAAGGTAAAATAGGCGGACAGCACAAATTTCCCAGAGTATTAAAAGGGAATATGTTAAAAGATTGGCAGGAGTTTCTACAAGCACAAATAGCACATAGCAAATAAAGTTATCTTAGTAGCCAGTTTTAGCATATGATTGCACCATTTTTAAAAGGACTGGTTTTGGGAATTATGCTGGCAATATCAGTTGGTCCGGTAATTTTTTCCATCATCAAACAAAGTATTAACAACGGACACAAAGGTGGTTTTACTTTTGTTGCAGGCGTTAGTGCCAGCGATATTACACTCGTTTTAATTAGTCAAATATTTACAGAATTATTTCGCTATCTCTTAGATTTTAAGAAAGAAATTGGGATTGGTGGTAGCATTTTGTTAATTGCAATTGGCATTTTTGTGCTATTCTTCAAAAAAGTAAAAATAAATGAAGACGGAAGCCAAATAATTGCCATGCGTAAAAGCGACTATTTTAAAACTTTTTTTTCCGGGTATTTTATGAACACTCTTAACCCGGGTGTAATTGGCTTTTGGTTAGTAATTGCCACCTCTGTAGTAGACCTTTCCCGAACTTATCGTATTATTATGTTTAGTACCTGCTTATTATTTGTGCTAAGCACTGATATTGCTAAAGTTTTATTAGCCGGTAAACTTCGCCAAAAATTAACCCCTCACAATATTCATCTCATTAATAAAATATCCGGACTAATTTTAATTGGTTTTGGGCTTGCTTTAATTTGGGGCACTTTGGAATTTAGCCATCGCTTTTAACCAAAATTTAGTTGCCCAATTCTTTTTCTAGAATTAACTTCCCAATAATGAAATATATTTTTCTGCTTATTATATGCATCAATAGCTTTCCGTTATTTAGCCAAAACGACTTTGTTTTACTGAAAAAAAATGGTTACACAATTGATAGATTTTACAATGGTAAGCCCATTACCGTTTATACAAAAAACCAAAATACCTATTCGGGCTTTGTGTTTTTTTGTAGGAATGATAGTATCATCATTCATCTGGGTTATATGGGCTTAAAACCAACCACATTTGGCAGCACAATTGATAGTGTTTTCATGGGTTTTGTTACCATTGCCATTAAAGATATTGCCATTGTTCCGGCAAAAAGAATGACAGCAGCAGATGTAGGCAACCTCCTTTTTAAAGCCGGATTTATTATTGGTGGCATTGCTATTGTTAACCAATTCAATATTCCTGTACCCACCATTTATTTGGCACAGTTTGCTTCTGCATTAGCCATTAATTTTGCTACTAACTATGTGCAACCTTTTAAAAACAAACATCCCCCTGGTTATAAAATAGGAAAAAAATTTACACTGGAATATATTCATCTACCTCCGGCAAAATAGTATCTTGCCGTTATGGCTGCAAACACTTTATTTTCTTCTTTTTGGAAATGGACCAAACGAGTGGTCTTGTTTTTATTTATATCCTCGCTATTATATGTAGTAGCCTGCAAATGGATAATGCCACCCATTACCCTTACACAGTTAAGCAATGCCTTTCATTATGGCTTAAAGCGCCATTATGTTTCATGGAAAAATATAAGCTACAATGCCAAACTGGCTGCTATTGCCAGTGAAGACCAATCGTTTGCCGACCATAATGGCTTTGATTGGGATGCCATTCAAAAAAGTTTACATCCTAAAAAGAAAAAGAAAACTCGAATTCCATTAGGCGGTGCAGCCAGCACCATTTCGCAACAAACCGCCAAAAATGTTTTTTTATGGCAGGGAACCGGCTTTTCTAAATACCTACGTAAAGGTTTAGAATTTTATTTTACATTTTTAATAGAAAAAATTTGGGGTAAGCAACGCATTTTAGCGGTTTATTTAAATACCATTGAAATGGGGCCCGGAATTTTTGGAGTTGATGCTGCCGCAGAACAATACTTTCATAAACCTGCAAAAGATTTAAGCAGAGCAGAAGCGGCCATGATTATTGCTTGCCTTCCCAATCCAAAAAAATTTACCGTTGTGCCCATGAGCGGAAGAGTGGCTTGGCGTTATCCGCAAATAGTACAACAAATGCACAACATTGAAGATGATGAAGATATTCAAAAAATTATAAAATAATCAATCAGCACTTTCCTTGCATTTGTAGGTGTTACCATTATAAAATAGATGTTACTACCCTAATGGCTTGTTCCGTTCTTTCAGCATAGTTGCCGGAAATAATTTGCCAGGGGGTTGACTGATGCATGAGTATATCTTTATAAATAGCAAATAATTCAACCCGTGGTCCTTCATCCGGATACTCACGCAAATTATCCTTTACCCAAGGCACATCCACATTGCACAACAAATACATATCATATTGGCGAGTGGCTATAGCTTCCAATATAAAAGGACTACATTTTCCAAATACATACTCACTCCATACCTTCATAACATACATATCCGTATCTATAAACAAACATTGGGCGGTCGGCTGTTCCTGCGCCAATTGTTGGGTAATACTATCTTCCTGCGCCAGTTGCCCTTTTGCAATCAGCTCTAAATCATCATAAACATAATTTTTACCATGCATTTCTAAATAAGAACGTGCATATTCCGGAACCCACCGTGTATGAAAATGATTAGCCAAATGGTTACATAAAGTAGACTTTCCTGTACTTTCAGGGCCAATAATTACAATTTTTTTTATACTTTTTTGCTCCAAGCAGGTTTTGATTTTAGTACTTGATTAAATATAATACAATCTTCGTCATGTGCCCCGGGTAAATAACCGATACTCATTAAAAACTCATTCACAATTTCACCTCCGGTAAACCGAAAATTTTTTTTAAATAACAGCAACCACTCTTGTTTTGTTTTAGGATGATGATGCTGTAACCACTGTTTAAAAGAGCCATACTGCTCTTGTAATGCCATAATTACCTGGGCATTATAAATAGCGGCTTCTATTTTTAAACGATTTCTAATAATGGCTGGTTCCTGCAATAAACGTTGCTTATCTTTTTCCCCATAATTTGCTACTGTTACAATATTAAATTGATGGTAGGCTGCTCTAAAACCCGCTTCTTTCTTTAAAATAGTGGTCCAACTTAGGCCGGCCTGATTAATTTCCAACACCAACCGGCAAAACAATTCATCATCATTATCAATTGGAAAGCCATACAGATTATCATGATAATGCTTATGTAACGCATACCCACTGGCGTTAATATCTCCACTTTGAATAAATTTACAATAGGGTAACATATTATGCAGGTTGTTTTTTTTGGGCTTTGGCCATCCAGCTCATTAATCCCAGAATAGCTAAAACTAATAAAACAAGATACTGAAAACTGGTAAACACCAAGCCCTTATAAAAATTAAGTGGGATAGAGGCAACATTTGTAATAATCCACCACCACCAATTTTCTACTTTTTTCTTATTCATTAAATACATACCGGTAAAAGCAGCTGCGGAGGTAAACGCATCGGCTTGTGGTACCGTACTATCTGTAAAACGATGCAAAACCCAATACAATACCACCCAACAAACAACAAAAAAGCCTATACTTACCCATTGTTCATGCTTGCTATTATAGGTAATATGCAGTATTGTTTGGTGGTTTTTCTTTTTACTCCACATTATCCATCCTATTATACTCATTACGGTATAATAAAAGTTAACCGATGCATCGGCATATAAGCCATGTACCAAATACAGATAAATGTAAATAATGGTGCTAAGCATTCCCACAGGATATACTAAAATATTTTCCCTGCGGGAAAAAAAAACGCTGGCTATTCCACAAATAGTACCTATAAATTCTAAAAATGAGGTTTGCTGAATACCACTGATAAGTTGATGCCAAATTTCTGTTACATTCACGAAATAGGGAATTATTGATGGCATCAAAGATAATGGCTTCTACATTTTGTATCTTGCCTATTCAATAAATTATACTACTATGATTCGGAATGCAACAGCTGTTTGGAATGGCTCCGGTAAAGACGGTAATGGCCATCTTTCTACACAAAGTACCGTGCTACAGCAACAACAATATTCCTACCATTCTCGTTTTGAAAATGGAGTAGGTACCAATCCGGAAGAATTAATTGCTGCCGCTCATGCCGGCTGCTTTACTATGAAACTAAGTTTTGTGTTAGGTGCCTCCGGTTTTACACCCGATTTTTTGGAAACCAATTGTGCTATAACTTTAGAAGATGGCGTAATTAGCCACTCGCATTTAACAGTAAAGGGCAAAGTTCCCGGCATTTCAAAAGAACAATTTGAAGCTGCTGTAAAAGATGCAGAGGTCAATTGCCCGGTATCTAAAGTATTGCATTTAACCATTAGTTCTGAAGCCACTTTATTGTAATAAAGCATATACGGCAAAACTGGCTAACCAATGCTCACCACCATAACTACCTGAAGCAATGTGTGGTAAACTAGCATTAAGGTGGGCAATAGCCGAGCGTTGCAACATTTTTTTTCGTGTATCTGTATCGGGCAGTTGTCGGGCAATGCCCTGCATACACCAACTTCTGCTGAACGATAAACCATCTAAATGTACAATGGTTAAATCATTGCGATCTGACACAACAGGTAATACGGTTAAATGTTGTAAGCTTTTGCGGGTATAAAAATCATTGAACCACGCAATAAATTGCGTTTTTGGTATCACTCGGCGCATTAAATCGGCTTCTTCTAAAGATGGTGATAAAAAGTCTGTACCATCTGGCTCCCAAATAGCCGGTGCTTGCCTATCGTTCAAAAATAATTGCTTGGCAGCCTGCACTAATGCTGTTTCAAATTCATGGTTATGTGCGGTTCTGGCATAATCTAATG
Organism: Bacteroidota bacterium; assembly: GCA_028877005.1. Classification (GTDB taxonomy): domain Bacteria; phylum Bacteroidota; class Bacteroidia; order Chitinophagales; family Chitinophagaceae; genus Hydrotalea. Next base: position 5,661 of record JAGWPI010000342.1, read on the forward strand.
CCAAGGCCATACCAAAAGCAGTATTGGGGTGCACTCCGGTTCGGTTTGGATAAGTTTGTTTGGGTAAAAAGCGCATCCATAACTGCACAATGGTATCGCAAAGTGGTTGCAAGGTATTGCGCCAGTGTTGTGCATCCTCATCCTGCCATTGTAATAAAGTATTTTGCAACTGTAGCAACCATGCCCAACCATAGGTTCGTTCAAAACTTTTTGATAGTGGTGCATTAAAATATGCAATCTCTTTTGCAATATGTTGGGGCGTAATATTTTCATTGAGCTTTTTTCTGATAATAGCTGCTTCGGGTAAATTTGGAAATTGCTTCAGCAATGCTACCAACATCCAATGTCCGTGTACGGTACTGTGCCAATCAAAACAACCATAAAAAGCAGGATGCAGGTCTTTAGGCGTTTGCATTTGGTCGCTGTCATTCACTGCCACATGGTTTATTTTATTGGGATATTCTTGTTGTATACACTTTAAGGGTAATGCCGCTAATAAGGCTGCTCCGTTTTGGGTTAATACAAAATGACTACTGTCTGCACTCAAATAAAATAAGCGACTACTTGTTTGTGCCGATAAACTAGTGGATGCCATGATGGCCATGAGGAAAATAAAGCGTTGCATTTTTTAAGTACAATTTACCACCTAATTATTTTGAAAACTTACAAATTTCTTAGTAAAGAAAAAAGTTCCGCAACTTATGCTATATTGAAGGGGAATTTTACATGAATTAGTTGCCTATTTTTACCTTTACAAACACATTTCAATTGAAAGTATCGCTTAATTTTTTACAAAAACTGGCTTATAGCCTCATTTGTATTTGCCTCATTATTGTGTTGTTGTATCATGCACAATCTTTTTTTATACCAATGGCCTTTGCCTGTTTATTTACTTTATTGCTAATTAGTCCTGCTAATATGTTTGAAAAATGGGGTGTTTCTCGTGGTATTAGTGCTTTATTGGCTGTACTATTGGCCGTTATATTGGTAGTGGTGGTATTTTATTTTATCTCTGCTCAAATCATCGGTTTTAAAAGCGATTTACCAAAAGTTGCACAACAATTGTATGTTGCCCTAACAGATTTAGAAAATTGGGCTCAACAGCGTTTTCACATCAGCGACCGACATTTTAAAACCTTCCTGGATTCTATTACCTCACAATCTATGACCAATACTTCTGCTATTGTAGGCAGTACTTTTTCTACCCTATCTAATGTACTAGTGTATTTGGTGTTAATTCCTATTTATACTTTTTTATTGTTATTGTACCGCCATATTGTTGTGGGGTTTTTTATAAAAAGCTTCAGCAATGCACATGCGTTAAGGGTAATAGATGTGTTGCATCGTATTAGATTAATTATTAAAGACTATATTTTTGGTTTATTAATTGAGTTGTTTATTGTGGCCATTCTCAATTATATTGGCCTATTAATTTTAGGTGTACAATATGCTATTTTATTAGCAGTAGTAGCCGCTATTTTAAACCTTATTCCTTATCTGGGTATTTATACAGCCACTTTATTAAGCATGTTAATTACCTACACCAACAATACCCCATCTGCTGTATTGGGTGTGGCCATTGTAATGATTGTTGTGCATTTAATAGACAGTAATATTTTGTTGCCTAAGGTTGTTGGTTCAAAAGTAAAAATTAATGCATTGGCTACCATTTTAGGTGTTGTGGTGGGCAGTTTATTATGGGGTATACCGGGTATGTTTTTAGCTTTACCCATTTTGGCCATTTTAAAAATAATTTTTGACTCGGTAGAAAGCCTGCAACCTTGGGGTTATTTGTTGGGCGATGACAGCAGTAATGAAAAATCAACATCCAGTAAAAGAAAACATTTTTTTGCAAGATGGCTACAAAAAAACGCTGCAAACCGCGCCGTACAAAAGCCCCATTAAATTTTATGGGCTATATATTAAACGTTACGCATTGAATACCGTCTGACCTAGCTGAACGATGTAACCCCTTTTTTTATGCAACAATTAAAATCCGTTACCCTTTTTGCTTGTGTAATAATGATGAGTTGTCAGTGTCTGCTTGCGCAAAATAATTCAGATAGTACCCATTCTTATTGGAAGGCTTCTATGGATTACTTAAGTAATGCCGTGTACAATGGCCGGAAAGACTCAACTGCATTGCCTTACTTTACACCTTCTATAGGTTATTATCATAAATCGGGTTGGTACATTAGTGCCAGTGCTGCCTATGCTGCAGCTACCCATGAAAACAGGATTGACTATTTTTCATTCGATGCCGGCTATAATTTTTCTATCAATAATTTTAGTGGAGATGTTAGAGCCAATAAAACTTTTTACAATGCACAAAGTACGGCCATTAAAAGTGATATAAAAGGTGGCTTTGGTACTGATGTAAGTTATGATTTGCATGTTTTTCAGGTAGGCGCTAGTGCTGATGTAATTTTTGATAATAAAACAGATTTTGCTTTTAATGCCAATATTGCGCATGCTTTTACTTGGGGACCCACACTGCAACAGTGGAGTATAACCCCAACCCTTGCTGCCAACTTTAGCAGTTTATACTTTTATGAAGGATATACCAACCGCAGAGTGGGTAAGGCAATTAAGAAAATTAATCCAAATGTGGTTACCGTAAAGGCCACTACCGTTGTGCCCAATCCCGGCATTACATTATTAGATTATGAAGCCTCACTTCCCCTTACCTATGATGCCAAAAAATGGGGCATAGCTTTTACGCCTACATATGCCATTCCGGTTAATAAAATTGAAACCACCACTACTGCTACGTATACCCTAAAAAACAGAACCACATATACTACCATTAATAATACCACCCCTGCTTCAGAGAAAAATTTATCCAATACATTTTATGCAGAATTAACGGTGTACTTCAAGTTCTAAACATAAAAAACCCTTCTCCAAAAAAATTGGGAGAAGGGAAAACTATCAAAAATGAAAAACTATTCCGCTTCTGCTACTACTTCTTTTACTTCAGGAATCATACGTTTCATCATGCCTTCAATGCCGGCTTTTAAGGTTATCATAGAAGAAGGACATCCGCTGCAACTGCCTTGCAACATCAGATTTACAATGCCTTCTTTATAACTCCTGAATTGAATGGCACCACCATCCATTTCTACAGCAGGCTTTACATAATTTTCTAATAATTCTTTAATTCGCTTTACTACATCATCATCATCTGCTGCTACGGTATTGCCCGATTCTTGCTTTATTTGTGCTACTTCTTCTTCATTTATAACGGGGCCCCCATTTTCTAAGTAGTCTTTTAAAAACTGTTTAATGGTCGGAATTACATCTTGCCAATCGCCGGTATCGGGGGTTTTGGTAAGGGTTACAAAATTACTGGCAATAAAAACGCTTTTTATAAAAGGAAAACTAAATAATTCTTTGGCTAAAGGTGAGGGGCCTGCACTGCGTTCATCCTGAAAGTCAATGCTTTTACCGGGATACAATAACTTATTCGCCACAAACTTCATGGTTTCCGGATTGGGCGTCATTTCAGTATAGATACTTACAATGGTGTTGCCTGTTTTTATCATAAAGAACAATTTATTACTTCAATGGCAAAATTACGCAAATACCGCCGAATGCTGTGCCCTAACGTAAACAAGGTGGTTTTTTTTCGGTTTTCGTAAGCGCTGCTGCAAATTGTTGAAAGCGCTTTTAGGTATTTATGTGTACTAATATAAGTGCTTTCTAATGTGTAATAGGCTGCTTATTTTGTTGGCCTGATGTTCATTTTCTTCCATCTATTCACCGTTACTCACCCACAACAGTTTACCTGATAAATGACCTTTACTATATGCTTCTAGTGCTTCTTTAAATTGGGCAAAAGTATATGTGGCGGCTACCGGCATTTGAAAGGATGTTTCTTGTAATGCCGCTATTAAGTCTGCATACATGTGTTGTTTTTGTATTGGTGTAATAGACTGCAACCAGGCATCTACCCCAAAACCTTGTAGGGTAATGTTGTTGAAAATAAGTGTAGCATTTTGAAATTGTACGGGATTTTTGTCTAGCAAGCCATATAAAATTACCCGACCAAAAGGCGCAACCTGACTCAATAGAACGGTTAGTAAGTTTCCCCCAACCGCATCCAATAGTGCATGCACGCCTTTTTGATGCGTAATTGTTTGTATATCGGCGGCAAGGGTAGGGGAATCAGATAATAAAACAGCAGCAGCCCCCAAAGCTTGTAAACTTTCTATTTCCGCCGCATTTCTTACCACCGCAATACATGGCAGCCGGCGCGAGTGTGCCAATTGAATGGTTATTTTGGCCACAGCAGAATTACCGGCGGTTAACAGTAACCAGTCACCGGGCTTTACATGGGCTTCTGCTAATAAAGCATATGCAGTAACAGGGTTTAATGCCATTTGTGCTCCTTTTTCTATAGGGAAATCTGCTGGTAGGGGTATTAATTTTTCTTCCGGAATAATTGCATATTCTGCCCAAATGTTTTTATGCCGAAAGGCAACAAGGGTATGCAGAGGCAAGGTAACATGCTCGCCAATTTTATCAATTATACCAACCCCTTCTAATCCGGCTATTTGTGGCAAAATGGGGGGCATTCTATATTTTCCTGCCATAAATAGCATATCAGCAGGCTGAATAGTACTTGCCATTATTTTTATCCGTGCCTCGCCCTTTCCGGGCTCAGGAATGGGCAAATGGGTTAATTGTAAAACTTCATTGGCAATACCGGTATTGTTAAATACAAGTGCTTGCATTGTATTGGTTAATGGAGACAATTGCATAAAATTAAACCGCTGCTTTTATGGGTACAGAAACAACATTTAAACATATTATGGCATTTTTTTAAACCTGTACAATTCTAATTTTGGCATAATTGAGCATAATTTTCTTTTCGCCATTGTGCTCAAACTGAATGGTAGCAATAGGATTATGGGCTCCCCCCTCTATTTTGATAATTTTGCCAAACCCAAATTTTTGATGCTCTACCGTTTGGCCTGCTTCCATATTCGATGGGTCATCCGGTTCAAAATTAGTAGACGGCACATGTGCGGCCACTTTGGGTGCAGGTGGGGTAACGGGCATATATGCCGGTTTGGTAGGCTGCTTTTTAGAAGGTGGTGGTCCGTATTTTTTTTCTGCGGCATCATTATCACTATACCCCATACCCCTTTGCATTCGCTGAAAAGCATTGCCATTATTAAAGCTATTACCTGCATTGTTGCGGGCACCGCCACCGGCATAACTTTTATCTAATAATGATTCGGGCATTTCTTCCAAAAAGCGGCTAGGCTCATTTTGCACCAAATTACCAAACCTATACCTTGCATTAGCATAGCTTAACCAAAGTTTTTCTTTGGCTCTGGTAACTGCTACATAAAATAAGCGCCTTTCTTCTTCCAGCTCTTCTCTCGAATTAATACTCATAGCATTGGGAAATAAGGTTTCTTCAATTCCCCCTACAAATACGCATTTAAACTCTAATCCTTTGGCAGCATGTATAGTCATTAGTTTTACTGAATCGGCATCGGGATCGGTATCTTTATCGGCATCGGTTAATAAAGTTATTTGCTGTAAATAACTGCCTAACGATTTATCTACCATTTCCCCATCTTCATTATCGGGCATCTCCGTCCATTCTTTAATGGAGTTCATTAACTCTTGTACGTTTTCATAGCGGGCAAGGCCTTCTGTTGTTTTATCATTAAACAACTCTTTTACCAGGTTGGTGTGTTTTCCTACTTGTACGGCTACATCATATGCATTATGGTTACCCATTAATGTTTGAAAATAGCGTATCATGGTTACAAAATTTTGAATGGCTTCTAAAGTAGCTCCTTTAAAGCCATGTATACCGGCCATCTGAAACACTTCAAACAAAGTGGTGTTTTTTTCATTGGCAATAATCACCGCTTTTTCTATAGTGGTTTTACCAATGCCTCTTACTGGATAGTTAATAATTCTTTTCAATGCTTCTTCATCACGGGTATTTACAATTACACGCAGATAAGCAATGTAGTCTTTTACTTCTTTGCGTTGGTAAAAGCTAAGGCCACCATAAATTTTATAGGGTATTCCCATACGGCGCAGGCTTTCCTCAAACGAGCGGCTTTGCGCATTGGTACGATATAATATGGCAAAATCTTTATTATCATAATGGTTGCGCAACTTTTGCTCTTGTATGGTATCGGCCACAAACTTGCCCTCTTCATTATCTGTCATGGTTCGCACCAGTTTAATTTTTTCGCCAATGGCATTTTCTGTCCATAACAATTTGGGAATTTGTCCTTTATTGTTTTTTATAACCTCATTGGCTACTTTAATTATGGTATCGGTACTGCGGTAGTTTTGTTCTAATTTCACCAGTTTTACATCATCATAATCTTTTTGAAACTGCAATATATTTTCAATAGTGGCGCCCCTAAAGCTATAAATGCTTTGGGCATCATCGCCAACCACACAAATATTTTCATGAACTGCGGCCAGTAGTTTGGTAATTTGGTATTGTACGGGATTGGTATCCTGATACTCATCAATCAAAATATATTTAAATTTATTTTGGTATTTATATAAGGCCTCATTGTGGGTTTTTAATAACTCATACATTTTCAATAATAGGTCATCAAAATCCATAGCGCCGTTTTTAAAACATCTGGCGGCATAGGCGGCATATACTTGTGCAATAGCCGGGCGGTTGGCACGCATGTCTTCTTGCTGTATATAATAATCGGTGGCATATTCTGCCGGACCAACCAAAGCATTTTTGGCCGATGAAATACGGTTATGTACAATATTGGGTTTGTAGTGCTTGTCGTCTAAATTTAGTTCATTAATCACCGTTTTTAATACAGAACGGCTATCATCTGTATCATAAATGGTAAAGTTTGCGGGGTAACCCAGCCGATGGGCTTCACCACGTAAAATTCGGGCAAACACACTATGAAAAGTGCCAATGTATAAATTGCGGGCATCTTTATTTCCTAAAATTTTCTCTACCCGCTCTTTCATTTCTTGGGCAGCCTTATTGGTAAAGGTTAACGCTAGTATATTAAAAGCATCTACCCCATTGGCCATTAAATGTGCAATACGGGTGGTTAATACTTTGGTTTTTCCGCTGCCGGCTCCGGCAATAATTAAAAGGGGGCCTTTTATGGTGGTTACCGCTTCCCGTTGCGGTTCATTTAATCCATTTAAATAATTGGGCTGTGTCATGCTGCTTGCTTCGGCTATTTTAAAAGCCTGTTTATGGTATGTTTCTAATTTTTTTGTAGACAGATTGGCCGCACAAATTTAGGCAGTATTCTGCGCTGCAAGATAACGGCTCTCTACGGTATTCAAATAATATGTGCATATTCTTTCCGGTAAAAAAATTCAACATACTGTTGGCCATTCAAATAAATCATTTATTGTACCTTGCCCTCCATTATGAAGCCTTCTATCTATCTTCCGATTGCCTTTCCCTTTTTGGCATCCGCTCCTGATAATATTTTGGTATTAGCCGGCGATATTGGTGGCACTAAAGCCAATATTGCTTTATTTAAAGTAAATGGCCAAGGTTTTACTACCGTTAAAGAAGAGCGGTATGTTAGTAAGGATTATCCTTCTTTTCAGGAAATTTTGACCAAATTTTTAAAAGACCAACCATTACCTGAGCGTATTTGCCTTTCTGTTGCGGGCCCTATTATTGAAGGCTCTGTAAAGTTTACTAATTTAAGTTGGGAAATTAATGGAAAAGATATCAGTTCACAAATGCACAACTGCCCTGTGGCTATTTTAAACGATTTGGAAGCTACTGCTTACGGATTGGCTGCTGTGCCCCCTGAAGAATGCTTTATTTTACACAAGGGTAAAAACGAAACCCCGGGCAATATTGGTATTTTGGCGGCTGGTACCGGATTGGGTGAAGCGGGTATGTATTTTGACGGCCAAGCCTATCATCCTTTTGCTACCGAAGGCGGACACTGTGATTTTGCCCCACGTACCTATCAGGATATTGCTTTGATGCACTTTTTAATGGAAAAATATTCCCACGTTAGCTGGGAGCGCTTACTGAGCGGTGGTGGTATTGAGAATATTTGGGATTTTTTGGTGCTGAAAGAGGGTAAAAAATGCCCATCTGCTGTTTTATCTGCTATTGATGTGGCCAATGATAAAGCCGCTGCTATTAGCAAAGCGGCCCAAGATGGTGTTTGCCCGGTATGTATAGAAACTTTGCAATTGTTTAATCGATACTTATCTATTGAGGCAGCCAACTTAATCTTGAAATACAAAGCCACCGGCGGGTTGTTTTTAGCAGGAGGAATTGCCCCTAAGGTGCGTGCTTTATTAGATGCTACTGTTTGGGAAGAAACTTTTGAAAACAGTGGCCGAATGCGTCAGCTACTGGCCGAGGTTAGCGTGTATGTACTACTAAACCAACGTGCCCCCTTATTGGGCGCCGGCTACTATGCCTGGTTGGGTATACAATGATTTAGTATGATTGAGGTGTTAATGAAAAGTTAATAAATTTCACATGTCTCCCTACTTTTTACTGAATTAAAGTAGTTTGCAGCCCTCTTGAAATTTATTTGTGTAGTATGATAGTGAAGATATGTAAACCTATAGTCCAATTTTTCCTATGTATCGTCCTGTTTTCGGTACTCATCAGTTTTGTGCCTATTCCGGCAAATAGTCCTGCCAAAAACAAACACTTATCTCTTACCATTAGTTCCCCGTCTACGCCTATATTCCTATATCAACAATTAGCATTGGGCAGCAAGGGCTTGTCTTTTGCTGCCTTTAATTTAGCTATTACTGGTATGCAGGAATTAATAAAAGCAGGTAAAATTGATAATGATGCGTTGTTAACTATTATTGATTTTAGTTTACCCTCTTCCCAAAAAAGATTATTTGTTATTGACCTGTTGCAAAATAAATTGTTGTTCCATAGCTATGTGGCACATGGTAAAAACTCCGGCAAATTAATGGCTACCCGTTTCTCTAACCGGCCCAATAGTTATGAAAGCAGTTTGGGTTTTTATGTAACAGAAAATACCTATCGCGGTAAACATGGCTATGCACTTCGTTTAAACGGATTAGAACCGGGCATTAACGATAATGCCTTTAACAGGGGCATTGTAATACATGCAGCACCTTATGCCAGCGAAAAGTTTATCCGGTTACAAGGTTATTTAGGCAGAAGCGAGGGTTGCCCTGCTTTACCGCCTCAAGTGGCACCTACCATTATTCAAACCATTAAAAATGGTTCTTGCGTATTTGCTTATAGTGCCAATGCGCATTATTTAGCTGCTTCTTCTGTGGTACATCAAATTTCGGATACCTATAACAATAACCTTTATCCAACCGCCTCGCTGCACCTTTAAATGGCATTGTAAAGTAGGATTCCTAACACTTATATTTCAATGCTTTGCCATACCCGCATTTCCAAAACCGTGTAATGAGGTGTATGATGGTTATTTTTTTACGGCCCATCTGCCTTTCCGTAATTTTTCCACAATTTGTGCAATAAACTTAATCCCCTATTTTTGCCATCCTTATAAAATTTATTACTAACAATTATAGTTATGTCTGTTATTCAACGCATACGCGACAAAGGAGCCTGGTTTGTTTTTGGCATTATTGCTTTGGCATTACTGGCGTTTATACTGCAAGATGGTTCATTCCGCAGGGGTAATTTCTTCTCCAATACCACAGTAATTGGTAAAGTAAATGGCCAAAGTATAGAACGTGCCGACTTTGAAGAAAAAGTAAGCATGTATGGTGGCCGTGGGGCTAACCGCGAACAAACCATTGCCCAATTGTGGAATAATGAAGTGGCCAGCATTATCCTAGACCAACAATACAAAAAACTTGGCCTTACTGTAACACCGAAAGAAATTTCCGATATTTTATTTAACCCCATCACCTCGCCCTTAAAACGCGAATTTACCGACCCTAAAACCGGTATGTTTATGGTAGATGAGGCCAAAGCTGCCTTTGAGCAATTAAAAAAATCGAAGAATGCCCAACAATTGGCTCAAGTGCAAGAGGCTTATATTAAACCGGCCATTCAACAGGCTTTACAAGCAAAATACCAAGCTTTATTACAACAAGCTATGTATGTTCCCAAATGGTTGGTAACCAAAACAGTAAAAGACAATAACCTGATTTCGAATGTATCTTATGTATATGCACCTTACAGCGCAATCCCCGACTCATCGGTTAAAGTGAGTGATGATGAAATTATGGCTTATGCCAACAAACATAAAGATGAATACAAACGAGAGGAAGAAAGCCGCAGTATTGCTTATGTTAGCTTTGATGCCAATCCAAGTGCTGCCGACTCTATGGCTGCTTACCAACAAGTATTGGCCAAAAAAGCCGATTTAGCTACCAACACCAATATCAATACCTTTTTTGCGCAAAACACTTCTGATTTGCCTTATTATGATGGGTTTATCTCCAAAAATCAAATCAAACAAAAAAGTATTGATTCTATTGCGCGGTTACCCATTAATGGTGTATATGGTCCTTATTTAGATGGAAATGAATATGTAATTGCTAAATTAATTGCCGTTAAACAATTACCCGACTCTGCAAAAGTGCGCCATATTTTAGTTGCTACCCATCAGCAAGACCCACAAACCGGCGTTTTACAAAGAGTAAGGGAAGATAGTGCTGCCCGCAAAATTATGGATACCGTTGAAATGGAACTGAAAGCTGGTATTCCTTTTGATTCTGTTGCCATGAAATATTCTGATGATGGCAATAAAAATACCGGCGGTGTATAC
>JAGWPI010000343.1 GCA_028877005.1 Bacteroidota bacterium
GATGAACGATTAATGGATGAAAAAATTAATGATGTATTAGATAAAGTTGGTTTAAAAAGTAAGGGATTTAAAATGGCTTATGAAATTAGCGGTGGCGAACAACAAAGAGTAGATATTGCCCGTGCATTGCTCAATTCTCCTAAATTAATTTTAGCAGATGAACCCACCGGTAATCTTGATCCGGAAACCAGTGATGAGATTATGCAGCTACTGTTTCAAATTGCTAAAGATTATGGAACTAGCATTATAATGGCAACGCACGATTTTATTGTCATAAATCGTTATCCATCTAGAATGCTGAAAACAGAGCGGGGCCAGGTTACTGATATTCCCTTATCGGCTAATGCATCTATTTCTTAGAAATATGGCTGAAAATTTTGCCCAATTCTCTACTTCTGAAATCACTATTCGCAAAGTTAGTGCGCATGAACTGCCACAGTTAGTGGAGCTAAGTAGGTATACTTTTGATCATACGTATCAAGCATATAACGACCCGGCCGATATGCAGTTCTATCTTGATACTTACTTAAATGCCATAAGTCTTACTAAAGAATGGCAAAATATTGACAATGATTTTTTTATTGCTTGGAATAATCATCAGCCAGTGGGTTATTGTAAACTTGCAAGAAATACACAGCCAGATGGGCTGGCAATTCAATTAGGGTTAGAAATTGGGCGCTTGTACGTTATCCAAACCTTTAAAAAAACAGGCATTGGTCAGCAATTCATTCAATTAGCTAAAAATGTTGCGCGGCAATATGGCCTTAAATATCTATGGCTAATAGTATGGCAACAAAACACAGCTGCTATTCAATTTTATCAAAAACAGGGTTTTGTAATTGTTGGCACACAACAATTTAAATTAGGAAAAGATATACAATCAGATTGGATTATGCAACTGGCAATATGATTTGTTAATTAAATTTTATTTATATTAAAACGCCTGTATATTTAATGTGGTAATTTTGAACGAATTGCCCCATAAACCCAAGTTCCTGCAATAGCGCTAAACAATACAACAACAATTACAGAAATGCCCGATCCAAGCAATGCATATAAAGGCCCGGGGCAAGCACCGGTCATTGCCCATCCTAAACCAAAAATTAATCCTCCAAAAATTTGTCCCTTGTTAAATTTTTTTTGAATAAAAAATATAGGCTCACCATGAATAGTCTTAATCTTCAATTTTTTAATGATCAAAACACTTATGCAGCCTGTAATTACTGCCGATCCAATTACTCCAAACATGTGAAAACTCTTTAAATGGAACATTTCCTGTATGCGAAACCATGAAATTACTTCAGCTTTAATGAGAATAATACCAAATATAATACCTGCAAAAGCATACTTAATATTATACCACCAAGGATGTTGCAAATGACTATCATTGGTACAAATAGTATCAAGTGAGCGTACTTCAAAATCGGTATTCTTTTCTTCTGCTTTTAAGAGGCTCTTTTTTTGTGTTATCATAATTGTAAAATAAATGGTAAAATTAAATTGGCCATAATAAAACCTCCAATCATAAAGCATATAGTAGCAATGAGCGAAGGTAATTGAAGATGACTTAAACCATTTATAGCATGCCCCGATGTGCATCCACCCGCATAACGAGTTCCAAATCCTACCAAAAAGCCCCCGACTACCATTATAATAAAGCCTCTTATTGTTAATAAACCCTGCCAACTAAAAATGGCTGTTGGTACTAAATTGTTATCTTCATTTATTCGGTAAATGCTTAACTTGTTCAGTAACGTATGGTTAATAGCAATGGGTTGATTATTGGTTATATATGTGGCAGCTATCCATCCACCAACAAAAATACCTCCCACAAAAAACAAATTCCATTTTTCTGCTTTCCAATTATAGTTAAAAAATGGAAGTTTTGCTGGTAAGCAAGCCGCACAAATATGACGAAGTGATGAGGATATACCAAACGTTTTATTGCCTAATACCAACAAAAGTGGTACCATTACACCAATTAACGGTCCGGAAAAGTACCAAGGCCACGGCTGTTGCAACAGTTCTAACATAATATCTATTTTCCTACAAAAATAGTAGATTAATGCGTAAATGCATTTTCTACTATTTCATCCATGGAAATAGACATGTGGCTTTCATGGTACATGCAAGTACCATCTTTAATGAGCAGTATTTGCGGTGATTCGTGTTGAACTTGAAAAAGTTCAGCAACTTTGTTTGAAAGTGAACGGTGTTGAATGATATCTAAATAATAGAAAACAATACCTTGTGGAAGGGTAGCTCGTTCTAATCTGTTTAGGGCAGTGCTACTAATACTGCATCGAGTACTATGTTTGAAAATAACTTGTGGTGTTTGGAAAGAGGCTGTTTTAATTTCTGCTAACTGATCTTCGTTGGAAAGTGTATTCCAGTTCATAAATACTTTTTTTATGCAAAGCAACAAAAAAAAGTACTTATGGTTTAAAGTAATTTTTATTGGTGGTGGGGCAGCCACGACCTCTGGACGATACACATGAACTAATACTTAAAGCCACCATTATTAAAAGAAATGCAGCAATAATAATTTTTTTCATAAAAATGTTATTTGTTAAAATATGGCTGTTTGCCAAAATTCAAAGATAAGAATTCACCATTAAATGTTGCTTTAATGCTTTTTTTTTATTTACCTATGCATTTAAACGTTAAACCAAGTAATAAATTTTATGCCACAAATTCATTTTATTGCTATTGGTGGGAATGTAATGCATCAACTGGCCATTACATTAGCACAAAAAGGATATGAGATTAGCGGTTCTGACGATGAAATATTTGAACCTGCACGCACTAATTTATTAGTTGCAGGCTTATTACCCAAAGAAATAGGATGGTTTCCATCAAAAATTAGTCCTTCTTTATCAGCAGTTGTAATAGGCATGCATGCCAGAATGGATAATCCGGAATTAATGCAGGCTAAGGCATTGGGGATTCCAATTTATTCATTTCCGGAATTTATTTTTAATGAAAGTCGTAACAAAAAAAGAGTGGTTATTGGTGGTAGCCATGGTAAAACTACTACCACAGCCATGGTTATGCACGTTTTAAAAGAGCAATCCTTCCAATTTGATTACCTAATAGGTGCTCAATTAAAAGGTTTTGAGCAATCAGTTCAGTTAACTAATGCCTCTGTAATTGTATGTGAGGGAGATGAATATCCTGCTAGTGTTTTAAATAAAAGACCTAAATTTCATTTTTTACATCCAAATATTGCTGTTATAACGGGTATTGCTTGGGATCATATTAATGTATTTCCAACTTTTGAAGAATATCAACTGCAGTTTGAAATTTTTATCTCAAAAATTGAACCCAATGGAACACTAATTTACAATGCAGCCGATGACCAACTTGCAGTATTGGTTAAAAAAAATATGCGTACTGATTTGCAATACATTCCCTATACTTTACCAAAACACGAATTAAGCAATGGTGTAACTTATATTACAATGGATGGCATAACTGTACCACTTAAAGTTTTTGGCAATCATAATCTTTATAATTTGCAAGCGGCTTTTTGGGTTTGTAAAACTTTAGGAGTTGATTCAAAAGCATTTTTACAATCCATTCAAGGATTTACAGGTGCTAGTAAACGATTGGAAATACTTTTACAAAATAAAAATATAACTATTTTTAGAGATTTTGCACATGCACCTAGTAAGGTTAAGGCAACAATTGAAGCAGTAAAGCAACAATTTCCTCAAAGACATTTAACGGCAGTATTTGAGCTGCATACTTATAGTAGCCTCAATGCATCATTTTTTAAAGAATATGAAGGAGTGTTTAATCAAGCTGATTCTTGTGCTATATTTTATGCAGAGCATGCATTACTAATTAAGAAAATGCCGCCTATTAATGAAGAATTACTACAACAGTGTATTGCCAAAAAAGGCTTAGTAGTTTTTCATGAAAAGCCCAAATTATTGAATTGGATTGCGCAACAACCTAAAACCCAAGCCAGTCTTTTATTAATGAGTAGTGGTGATTTTGATGGATTGGATATAAATGAATTGATAGATCATTTTAAAGAATCTTCAACAATTTAACAGATTCATACATAAACAAATCATTCTGCATTACTTTCGTAGATAATGAATTCATTTCTTTGCATTTTTAAAAGTTATTTATGAGTATTCAATTAAACAAACCTGTTGCAACTATTGATTTAGAAACTACCGGC
>JAGWPI010000344.1 GCA_028877005.1 Bacteroidota bacterium
AATCTGTATCACTAAACGCTGACAACAATAGCTATTTCGTTTCGGTTGTAAATGGGAATATAAAAGAAGAGTTATTACCAGCAGAAATAATTAGATAGCGAAAGGCTACTGCCAACAGGCGGTTTGGCAATATGGCGGCTGAAGTGCTAAATTCAACGGTAGTTCTTCGATTGAACTTTTGTGCAAAACTGAACATTTGTGCTTCGATTTCCGCCACATCGCCAAGCCGTAGCCGGAGTATGCAATTGTATAAGCAAAGGGTAAATGCCATGCCAACTAATGGAAGCATCATCCCCCATTGGTTAAGGTTTTGCCATGCATCAGTTGTTTAAAGCTAATGGCTGCTATTGCAGCAATAAGCCCATTGTTGCAGTATATAAAACAGTACCCTATTTACCAATATATCCAATAGTAAACAGTAAAAGAATTACCCTAAAACATATTGTTTTATAGCAGATATTTGAGCCATGTTTGTATGGCAGTATATTCAAGAAGAATGGAAAGCATTGCACCCCACCACTCGCCGTATTATGATGGCCCGTGCTTTTAGAAGTTTGGGTCAAGGCGCATTGGTAGTGGATTTAACCCTGTATTTAAAAGCATTACAATGGACAGGATTTCATATTGGTTGGGTATTGAGTCTGGCCGGGATAGTAGGAGCTGTACTAAGTTTATGGGTAGGTATATCTAGCGACAGAATGCGTCGGAAACCCTTTTTATTGGTGTATGAATGTATTACCCTGGTATGTAGCTTATTGGCTTTTATTACAGCACAACCCCTATTGTTAACCATTGTAATTGTGATTGCCGGATTTGGCAGGGGCGCCAATGGAGCGGCCGGACCTTTTTCGCCTGTTGAACAAGCTTGGCTGGCAGAAGAAGTGCAGCCGGAAAAACGCGGTAAAGTGTACAGTTGGAATACCGCCATGGGTTTTATTGGGATGGGTATAGGTGCAGTGTTAGCCATTTTTCCTGCTTTTGTTCAGCACCACACACTTACATTACAATATGGTTTTTTAGTTAAAGCCGATGCTTACAGACCATTATTCCTAATTGTAACGGTTGCCAATTTGTGTAATTTGTATTTGTTATTTAGTGCAAAAGAAAATTATAATGGTAAAATAGTTCGTGCGGCACATCTGCAGGAAAAACCCATTCGGCAACAAGAAAACAAAATGTTAGCCGGGCTGTTTTTTTTAAATATTTTTAATGGTATGGGCATAGGTTTAACCGGCCCTTTAATTGCTTATTGGTTTGCTATTAAGTTTGGAAAAGGACCGGCTGAAATAGCCCCCATGATGGCAATTACATTTTTTATAACCGGTATTGCAGCTATTATAACCGGAAATATTAGTGAGCGGAAAGGCATTGTAACTACTGTTGTTTATGCCAGAGCACTTGGGTTGTTACTGTTATTACTATTGCCTTTGGTACCCTTTTTTTGGATAGCTGCTTTATTGTATATACTTCGTTCGGCCTTAAACAGAGGTTCTGTAGGTGCCCGACAAGCCCTAACTGTTGGATTGGTGCGAAATGAACGAAGAGGGTTAGCCACTAGTTTAAATGCCGTTTCTATGCAAATACCCCAATCTGCCGGTCCTTCCATTTCCGGCTGGTTATTTAGTGCAGGTAGTCTCGGCTTGCCTTTTTATGTAGGCGCTGCTTGTCAGGCAATTTATTTGGTGTTGTACAGCCGCTTCTTCAAAAAACAGAATTTACCGGCAAAGCAGCCTGCATAAATGCAAGGGGGGGGTATAACGGTTGCAAGATGGTTAGCATAAACAAAGATGGGCATAGGAAATGGTTAGCGTATTGTACTACAATAGGTTAACCATTATACTTTACTTAAATAAGAACAATACGAACACAAACTGATAGGCTCTATTAGCCGAGTATTTAACAGGTAATTACAGTTATGGCCAATTAGGCACCGAATAGGGCATGGATTTTTGTACAATTCATTAACGGGTAAGTCATGGCAAAGGCAAAATAAAGCACCCAAAAAAAGCTGTTACCAAGCAAGCGCCTAAGGTTGTTACTTCTATTACAATAAAACAACCAGCAGCCGAAATGCATAAGTTACAGCTGCACAATAACTTTTTATTAAGCAAAGCACTTTTATTATTATTTAGGGGAGAAAAATTAGCAAAAAGCCAAGCACTAAAGACTTAATAGCCAAACTGGTGGCATTAGCACATACTGAAAGGAAGCTGCCACCAGGCCAATTTTTGCTTGTAAATTTAAGTTGGGCGTTACAGTATAACCTAAACCATTTAAAGCATCAACAGCAAAAAATAATCAGCTATATTAAAAATAGGCACATGGCGATGCTTAATGATAGAAGCAGCTAGCAGCAAAAACAAAGAAACCATTACCGGGGTTCATTCATTATTATGCAGTCTCTTTAATAATGATATATAAAAAATATTTATTTCAATACGTAGAAATACGTTTTTTTAATCAAAAATTAAGTTTTATTTTAGTTTTTATATACTGCATCACTAACCATTGCTTTACTAATAGGAAAACAACCTGTGAGTGAGGGCGGCGAAGCCGTATATTATTGATTAAATAAATATTTTTTTATCACCTCAATACCCGGTTTATTCACACATATAGCATTTATTGTGAAAAATAGAATACACAGAAAATGAAAGGAATCAATAAAGTAATATTAATAAAAAATGCAGGCAAAGACCCTGAATATAAAACGCTGTAGGATGGAACTGCCGTAGCCAGACTTACCATTGCCACAACCGAAACTTACCGGCTTAAAAACGGCTAAACCAGCACGAGAACTGAATAGCACCCGGTAATAGTTTGGCGGTGCCTTGCCACTTTTGCCAATCAATATATTCATAACGGCAGCTTGCTTTATAAAGAGGGCAAATTGCGCCACCGGCAATATGAAAATAAAGATGGGCAGAATAAGTATGTAACAAAGGTAGTTGCTGATGCGGTGGTTTTGATGGATAGGAAGGGGAGCGATAAGTGATATGTTAAAAAGTTATGAGTTGGCTTAATGCTGATAGCTGACCTGATACCTAATACCTAATACCAAATAAACAAGCAATGCAGGTAATTTTAAAACCATTACATCACCGGGGGCAGGAATGCATTGGGATTTATTTTGAGAAGAATGGATGGCTACAATTGTTGATACAAGAGCAGGCAGGCGCCAAATGGAGCAAGACCCATGCCTGTTGGTATGTTACCTGCACCGGTGAAAATTATATACGTTTAAAAAACGCTCTTGAAAATAAAGTGGAATTAGAAATAGCCGGATTGAAAAAGTTTTTGTTGGAAAAGAAAGGAAATGATTCACCTTCAACACCGGCTGTGGAGAAGAAAAAAATTGTTCAAAAAGAATTTATACAAAAAGAAATAAATAGGGCTGATGCTACTCCCCAATACAAATATTCAATAAGCAAAGAAAACAGGGAAGCACTGCAACAGTTTACAAGGCAGCTCAATTTAAAAGCCTATAGCCAATCTACCATAAGAACTTATACCCATGAGTTCACTCAATTTTTGCACACTATAAAAGATAAAAGTGCAACTGATTTTAGTGCATCGCGTTTGAAGGATTATTTTCAATATTGCTATTTGAAATTGCATTTGAGTGAGAATACTATGCATTCAAAAATTAACGCATTAAAATTTTATTATGAACAGGTATTGGGAAGGGAAAAGTTTTTCTGGGAAATACCAAGGCCCAAGAAACAATCTCTTCTTCCAAAAGTAATCAGCAAAGAGCGAATTGCAGACCTTATTAATTCGATTGAAAATGTAAAGCATAAGACAATCATTATGCTTACTTATGCATGCGGCTTAAGAGTAAGCGAGGTAGTATCGCTAAGAGTAAAGCACATAGACGGACAGCGAAGAACCATTTTTATTGAAAAAGGAAAAGGGAAAAAAGACAGGGTAGTGAGTTTGAGCCCCAACATGTTGATCATGCTTCGCGCATATTATAAGCAATACCAGCCAAAAGATTATTTATTTGAGGGCCAGTTTAAAAACGAACATTTAAGCGAAAGAAGCATACAGCAAGTAATAAAAAAGGCAAAAATAAAAGCAGGTATTAGCCAGGATGGAAGCATGCACATGTTGCGCCACAGTTTTGCCACCCATTTATTAGATAAAGGGATAGATGTAGTATTTATTCAAAAATTGTTGGGGCACAATAGCATTAAAACCACCTTAGGTTACCTGCATGTAACCAATAAGGATTTGGTGCATATTTTAAGCCCTTTGGAAGATATAGAAGGATTATTAAAAAAATAACAAGGCTGTATTTACGAAAGATATATTCTCTTAATATATACTTCGTGAAAGTGGTATAACTTACTGATAATGAGTAGAACAATTTATTTTATCAAAATATGTTTGTAGGTTCGTACTTTCGGTAATACAAACGTTGTGTGTAATTTGTGCGTGTGCAGATTTCACTTGATGAAAAAAATTATCTTCTAGTAAACACTATAGTTTAATATATTTCGTTTAACCACTAAAACTAAATCCAAAAGTCGATGAAACACTTTCTCTTTATTTTGCTTTTCAGCTTTACACTCTCAACATCTTTCTCACAGACCAAACAGGACATGTTCGACTATGTGAAGACAAGAATTGAATTGTATTCAATACACCCATCCACAAAATTGAAACTGAATGGCTGCAGTATGACATACACTTTTAGGCGATCCTTAGGACCTTATGTCCGTTGGACACAGGAATGGCTTAGCTTTTTTCCAAAGCTAATGGACGTTTTATACACTAGAAAGTCTGGAATTACCTATATCACTTTAAAATTCAGAGAAGAAAACGTTATTGTTACAGATATAGAAGATGATGGAACTCAAAAGGTTGTTTTCATTTACTCCGACCTCACCTTTGCTTTGGAAAAGGACGCAGTTGACGACCAAGAAGCTAAAAAACTTGTTCTTTTTATAAAGAAAATTGCTCGTTTATGTGGGGCAAAGCTGTTAGACCTCTAAAAGAAAACTACACACAACAAAAGTATTGCTGCAAGTGGGGCATGACGTTGGCGCAATCAGCTTTCATTTCGCTGCTCAGCAGCCGTTTCGGCTCTATGACTAAAGCCAAGCTTTTAGTTCTTATTTTCAAATTCAAAACAAAACCGGGGAGCAGTTCCGGGCGGGATGATTTCCAAATAGCCCACCTGCAGCAATACCTACTCGTTAGCAGCAACCTTTTTGACACTTTATTATGAAACTAACTTTTGCAGACTCGCCAGGTATAAATGAACATGACTTGAAGAAGTTATTACTTGTTTGTGACGAGTTAGCATTCTTTAATTGGCCTTCGATAAATTTAGCTGGAACGTATGGTTCAGTAGGACAAAAGTCTCCGCTCAACCATTTCCGCCAAGAATTTGAAGGCAGTCCAATAAAACTAATCGTAGATGAGCCGCCAAACACAACCTTCAATTCTGGATTTTATCATAGATATTTCGAAAAAGATTTAGAGAGTATAGAGTTTAAAAACACGATATTAAAAGGTATCGAAAAGGGATTGATTTATGATCATCGTTTTGACGATAAGCAAAACATCAATACTGGAGAGTTTAAAGATTTTAAAGCTTGGATTTTAAACAACAAGGGTGAAATTTTAAATACAAACCTTTATGATCTCGAAGCGCCAAAGGGTGGGTTTGAAATTACCAATAAACATCAAGCTCTTTTTGCATTTAGGCTTATGGCATCTTCCAAGTCAATGGCTGTAAGTTCGACTTTATTTATTTGCAATAAATACAACAACTCACCAGTATCTATCAATCCAATCTTAAACGAGTTAATTTCTCTCAGAATGACTGATGAGATTTACAATGGAGTAACAACAAAATCACGACAACTTGGTTTAAAACTTATGGATTGCTTAATTCCTGATGAAGCATTAACTCAGATTCCTTGGCAAGACATACTTCTCTTTCGAGAAAAAACTAAAGCATATTTTGAAGCTTGGGACATCGAGTTAAAAAAAATCGAAGCAACTCTATTTAAGGAAAATTCATCATTAACTAATTCAGACATTTCAAACCTAATAGATTCAGATATAAACCCACGACTTTTTGAATTAAAAAGAGAAATTGAAAAAATCAAAGAAGATCGATATAAAAACATATTAAAGACTGTAAAGAACGTACTACTAAGCGGCATTTCATTAGGCGCCTTATCTGGATTAAGTATAACCGGAGCCATTGTGAGCTTTCTTGGCGCCAACGTTAAGACACCTCAAATAACGGACGAAATAATAGACGCACACTTTTCAATAAAGGATAGGCAACGTTCAAATGGCTTAACATACTTGTTGAAAATTCAGGAAAAATTTAAGTAAGGTATGCTGCTAACATTGCATTAGCAATATGGCGGGGCGACGAATATATTCTAAACTTTTTGTTCTCTATTCAGCTTCGGTTCGGGCAGGACATTATAAATTGAACTTTAGAATAAACAATGAGCTTTTGTATCTTTAATCAGCATTGGTTACGGGCTGGACGTTCAATGAATACCGCCACATCGCCAATGCTTCTACGTTGGCGGTAAGCTTAAAACGACCCAACTATCAATTGACATATAAATGACAAGAGAACAACTACTTGAAGAGTACAAGGACATTCCTGATATTATAGAAAGTTCTATAGAAATGATGGAGGCGAATAGTTCTATAAAAATATATGAAGGTGAATTCTTATTGAAAAGTGATACGGAGGAAATTAAAGTCAA
>JAGWPI010000345.1 GCA_028877005.1 Bacteroidota bacterium
CAATAGCAGCAACCTGATCGCGCTGGGTTACATAAATATCTGCATATATTTTGGCTAATTCTTGTCCTTTTTTTACAGTATCACCTTCATTTACATTCAGGGCTACAACTTCACCGCTAATATCCGGACTAATTTTTACTTCTACTTCCGGATAAATTTTACCACTGGCATTCACGCTTTCAATAATGGTTCTGTTTTCGGCTTTTTCGGCAGAAACTTTTATACCTTCATCCTTCCCAATAATACCCGCGGCTTTTAATCCCCATAAACCACCCAACAGTATTACTAATATTAGAATGGTCCAAAGCAGTTTTTTATTCATAGCATTTTTTTTATATCAAAAGATTATATGTTTGTGTAATGGTATAAATGAACTATAATTTTAACCCCATGCCTTTATAAAATTCTAATAGTTTCATTTTAAAAATGTAATCATATTCATTAGCTACCTGTTGTAGTTTAGCCTTTAGCAAATTGTTTTGATTGGTAATTAAATCAATAGTTCCCAACATACCAATCTCATAACGCTTCAGAGCAAAATCATATGCCTTTTGCGAGCTCATTACGCTTTTTTTGCCTGCATTAAATTTTTCTGCTGCAGAAACAGCATTGCTGTAGGCAGTATAAATATTATTTTTTAATGTAAAATCAGCTAACTCATTTTGTAACTGTGTATTTTTTAAATTGAGCTTAGTTTGTTGATAAGCTATTTTATTTTGTCCATTATTAAATACAGGAATACTTAAATTAATTCCTAATCCCTGACCAAAATTGTTTGTAATTTGATTACTCCATCCCTGCCATAATTGTCCAAAGTTTCTTTTAGACTGAGTGATGGATATATTCGGACTTTGCACATAATAGGTATTGGTGCCTACTTTTACAATGGGTTCAGCACCGGTAATGGGAGCATAGCCATTAAATGTATAACCATCTATTTGATTAAAAGAGTTATAGAAGTTGGTACCTAAACTAATGCCAAAACCCAACGTAGGATATAATGCAGCTTTTGCTACCTGAATATTTTTTTGCGCAGCTTTTAACCGAAATGCATTGCCTTTTTGTAAAGGCTGATTATTCAGAGCCAAAGCATAAACTACTTCCGGTTGTAAATCGGCAAAGGTTTCTAAAGGAATAGTTGAAACATCAGGTGTATCTACTTCAAAAGGGGCAGCCGCATCTAAATTCAATACAGCTTTTAGCTGTAAAACACTTTGCAAAAATGTAGTTTTAGCTGCAATATAATTACTGCTATCATTGGCCAATTGTGCTTCTAGTTCTATTTGGTTTAATTCAGGTAATGCACCGGCATCTACCTGCTTTTTTGTAATGTTTAGTTGTGTTTGTGTTTGTTGAATTTGTACTTTACTTATGTTAATTTGCTCATTAGCGCTTAAAACCTGTAAATAATAAGTAGCAACATTTAATGCCGCGTCGTTTGCAGTTTTCTCAACATCGGCCAAGGCTGCTTGTGCACTGAATTGTGCAGCTGCTACATTGTTTTTTAACCGATTCCAATTGTATAGGGTTACATTACTATTGGCCTGTATGTTTTGATATAAAGCTTGTGTATTGGTATAAATATTAGTAGTTCTGTCAATTGACCTACCAAATTGTACACCCAAACCTGTTCCCAAAGAAAGGGTGGGTATTTGAAATAATTTGGCTTGTTGTACCTGTAGCGCAGCTAATCTGGCCTGCACATCAGCTTGTTTTACCGAAATATTATTTTTAATAGCATATTCTACACAACGTTGCAACGTCCATTTGTCTTCTTGTTGAGCAAAGCTTCCCAGAAAATGGAGGGAAAAAACGAACATCAAAATATACTTCATGCAATATAATTTTAATTTATTCAGCAAGTAAATCTCGCTTTAAAAATGCTTCACTACTCATTTTTCATTTATACAACAATTTCTATCCTGCCTATTACAAAAATAATTGAATACCCGTGGCCAATAGAATTTTTAGATAAATGGTTTAATGGGCAGGAGCAACGGCTTTTAAAAAGGCTTGTTGTAAATCGGCAATCAGGTATTCTGGCTCTTCTAATCCTACATATAAGCGAAGCATTCTATGCTCTGCATTCATAACATCGTATGCATTATGGGGCATCCCGGCACAGCGCGGAATAATTAAACTTTCATATCCGCCCCAACTTACTGCCATTTTTATGTGTTGCAATGCATTGCAAAATAATTCAATTACTTCTATACGAACAGGGTGTAACACTATGGTTAATAAGCCACAAGCTCCTTTCATTTGTTGCTTAGCCAAGTTATATTGCGAAAAACCCGCATCAAAAGGAAAAATAACGGACGCCACCATAGATTCAGTTTTTAAATAATCAATTACCCGCTGTGTACTTTGGGAAATATGCGCCAAACGCATGGGCAAGGTTCTAAGGCCACGTAATAGTAACCAGGCATTAAAAGGCTGTATACCGCTACCAATATTCATATATTCACTATTAAAAATACGTTGAATCATAGCACGGTTACTACTTAATACACCCGCTACCACATCACTATGCCCACTAATATATTTAGTAGCCGATTGCAAACTGATATCTATTCCCATAGTAATCGGCTGCTGATATATGGGCGTACAATAACTATTATCGATAACAGTGATAATTTGATGTTGTTTTGCCAGCGTTGCCACAGCAGTAAGATCTTGCAATTCATATGTCCAACTGTTGGGTGATTCTAAATAAAACAGCCTAGTATTGGGTTTTATAGCATTTTCCCAATGCTGAAGTTGGGTACCATCAATATAAGTATGCGTTACGCCAAAACGAGGCAGTATTTCTTCAAACATCTTTCTGGCCCAAGTATACACGCCTGCTACGCTTACAATATGATCGCCAGATTTAACATTGGCCAACACGGCAGCAAATATGGCTGCAGCGCCGCTGTTAAATACCAAACAATCTTCTGCCCCATCTAATGCAGCCAATTTTTCAGAAAGTATTTTTACAGTTGGATTTAATCCGCGGCTGTATATCCAACTACTATATTCATCTGCAAAAGCATTACGCAAATCTGCTACCGTTTTAAAAGAAAAATTAGAGGTTTGCACAATGGGCGGTGCAACAGCCCTGAAATATTGCTCATAATCTTCGCCTAATTCATTGATAATATAGGATAAGCTATTGTTTTGTTCCATACACTGTAATTTAAATGTTTTTTTCTTGCTTGCTTAGTGGCTTTTTGCGAAATATAAAATATATTACCATAAATGCGGCCAAAACAGATATACCTACCAATGCTGTTTGGGGTGTATGTATAATAATGCTGCCACACACAAACACATAAGCCGCAATAAAAATGATAGGTAGTAATGGATATAGCTTCATTTTATAGATGCCTGTATTATCTAAATGTTTTGTTTTTCGCCGCAAAATAAAAATAGTGGCACTAGAACCAACCATCCCAAACGAATCTAAAAAAATAGTAAAGTTTAAAATACGTTCAAAGGTTTGTGCAAAAAATAAAATGAGGATACACATTGCGGCAAATACCGTTAATGAAACAGTTAATACTTGATTCTTTTTATTTTGCGCAGCAAATACTTTGGGTAAAGAACCCTCATCACTCATGGCATACATAACCCTAGGATTACTTAACAGCAAGGCATTTACATATGATAGCACTCCTACAAATAAAAAGAATGAAAAAATTTCAGCGCCCCTAATTCCAAATACATTTTGAATGAGCACATAGGCAATTTCAGTTTCATGTTTCATTTGGTGAAATCCAATTACCCTATAATAGCTTAAATTAACCAATAAGTATAATACAATAATAATGGTAATACCCATAAAAATACCCCGCGGCATATTTTGGGCCGGCTTATTAATCTCATTACCAAAATTGATGGTTTGTTGATAACCGCCATAAGTAAATGAAACGGCAATTAGACTAATACCTAAACTTTGAATCCAGCTCATATGTGGTGTACTATCTGCCATAACACTTGCTGTTACAGCCTGATGGTATGGGAAAAATAATGCCGCAATCAGTACCACTATCATCCCTATTTTAATTAGCATTAAAATGTTTTGTGCCCTGGCACTCATACGTAAACCCATTAAGTTGATACCATAAAATACTAAAATAGCCCCGGCACTAATAATTGCTTTATCAATATCCGTCCATGTATGACCCGGAAACAATTTGGTAATATAACCGCTGCCAATTAATGCCACCCCACTTAACGATGCTGCATTACTAATTAAAATAATGCAATTAATGGCAAAGGCAATACTGGGATGATAAGCAACAGAAAATATTTTATAGTATCCACCCGTAACCGGGTAACGACTACCTATTTCCGCATAAGTTAATGCACCACAAAAAGCAATAATACCACCTAATATCCATGCAGTAAAATACACAGATGGTGTAATAGCATCTCTAGCTGAAGTAGCAGCCGTTCTAAAAATACCCATTCCAATAACCAGCCCTACTACAATCATGGTAAAGCTGAACAAATTTAACTGTTGTTTTCCCTGCATGTTGTTTGTGAATATAACTCAATATAGTAAAGAAATGTATGCGCCGAAATAATTATGTTTGTTATGGCATAAGCACTAAGTAGATATAGCAGTTATTACTTACCCTCTAGTATTATTTTTTTTTCAATACGCCGGTCTGGTACCATCCAAATTACTGCTACAACCCCATATAAAAATAAGGCCATCCATCCATACCAAAATCCTATGGCTATAGCAATCATATAAATATATACCGATATCTTTCCTTTTATATCTTTTCCTATAGCAATCGCTAATGCATCATTCCGGCCATGCAAACCAATTAAAGTGCGCACCAATATATAATAGGCAATGGCATTCATTAACAACACAAATCCATATAACACAACGGGCAAATTCTCAAAATGGTTTTCTCCCATCCAACCGGATGCAAATGGCACCAACGACAACCAAAACAATAAATGTAAATTAGCCCATAATATTTTGCCATTTACATGTGCTACAGCCTGCAATAAATGATGGTGGTTACTCCAGTAAATACCAATATAAATAAAACTTAAAATATAGCTTAGCAATACCGGCCATATATCTTGTAATGCACTAAAAGAGGCAGAGTGGGGCACTTTTAGCTCTAACACCATAATGGTAATAATGATGGCAATTACACCATCGCTAAATGCTTCCATCCTTCCTTTTCCCATAATGAATAATTACATAAAAAATGAAATTAAATAAAAAATGTACAATTCAATGCAATTACTATTTTTGTGCCGTACTAGGTTCTTTCTGTTGTATTGTTCGCCATTCCATTCAACGGCAAACAGTAAAATAGAAGGATTAAAAGGGAAACCGGTGTAATTCCGGTGCTATCCCCGTAGCTGTAAGGGCCTCTGTAACAAGAGAAAGCGATAACAACCACTGTTCCTCCAACGGAATGGGAAGGTGCTAAAGCCCCAAGCCAGAAGACCTGCCTAATACAAACACATGGCAGCATGTGTATCATTCACGGCTTTCGGGTGAAAAGCATGGAATGTAAAAGGCTGTCTGCAGCGGCCATTTATATTTCTCCGTTTTTTGGATTTCCTGAAAGCTCATTGTTTCATTTTAAAAAACAAACAACAATGAGCAAAAAATTAACGCTCTTATTTTCTGCTATAGCATTGGGCTATACAGCTTTTGCACAACAAGACAGTATGGCTACACGCCAGCTAAACGAAGTAGTGGTTACAGCTACTAAAACCCCCATTAAAGCCTCCGAAACAGGCAAAATCATCACTATTATCGACCATAAAACCATTCAAAACAATGCCGGTAGTAGCTTAGCTGCTTTATTAAATACACAAGCCGGCTTTTTTATTAATGGCAGCAATAATGCATTAGGTACAAATTTAGACCTCTATTTCCGCGGTGCAACCGGGGGTAATATGCTGATAGTGATTGACGGTGTTCCGGTATGTGACC
>JAGWPI010000346.1 GCA_028877005.1 Bacteroidota bacterium
AAAATAGGTGATTCAGCATTGGTAGCCACAATAATTACATCTGCTTTTTCTGCTAAAAGTGGAAGTGTTTGATAAGTGGCAGATCCAATACCTAATTCGGCAGCTAGCTCGGCTGCTTTTTCGTTGGTTCTGTTAATGAGGGTAATATTTGTTGTGTCTAAATAATCAATTAAATTTTTACAGGTGTTTTTCCCAATTTTTCCGGTACCAATTAATAAAATATTTTTTTGTGGTATAGCAGGAAGATGTTCTTTTAAATATTGTATGGCTGCAAAAGAAACAGATACGGTACCACCGCTTAAAGCAGTTTTATTTTTAATATTTTTGGAAGAATGCAATACTGTATTAAACAATCTTTCTAAAAAAGAGCCAACTAATCCATGCTCTTTAGCAAATTTTACTGCTAATTTCATTTGTCCTACAATTTCATAGTCGCCCAGAATTTGAGAGTCTAGTCCAGCGCCAACTGCAAAAATATGCGCAATAGCTTCTTTCTCTCTTTTAATATAGCATCGTTCCAAAAATACTTCTTTAGAGCCCACTGTTTCGCTGCATAGCAAGTTAATTAGGTCTGAGGCTTGTGAAGCAATGCCATATATTTCTGTTCTATTGCAAGTACTTAATATTACCAACTCCTTTACGGAGTAAGTGGCTGCTTTTTGTAAAATATTTGCATATTGTTCAGTACCTATGGCAAATTGACCTCTTACAGAAGCATCTGTTTTTTTGTAATTAATACCTATGGCAAAAAAATTCAATAAATTTATCATCTGCTGGTCTTAAGTATGTTTGCTTTTATAAACGCAAAAGTATTCTGCTTGGATGGCAGAAATGTATGACTTAAGTCATGTCTCTGTCATTTAATTGTCATTTTCTTGAATTTGGTAAGATTTTACTGTTTTACTGTACTTTTTTAAGGTTGTTTCAAACCAATTTTAATATTGTAGCGTTGATAAGCAGAATAAAACAAGAATAACCTGTTTAAAACAATTTTTGAAATAATACATTTGCTAACATTTATTCAATATGTCCACAATAAAAAAAGGCGTTATTTTAATGAATCTGGGTTCGCCAGATTCAACTTCAGTAAAAGATGTACAACATTACTTAAAAGAATTTTTAATGGATGAGCGAGTGATTGATGTGCCGTACTTTTTTCGGCTGCTCCTTATTAAAGGCATCATTGTGCCATTTAGGGCACCTAAATCTGCGGAAGCTTATAAAACCATTTGGACAGATGCCGGGTCTCCATTAATTGTTTTAACTCGGCAATTGCAAGATGCTGTTCAAACAAATATTCATATACCGGTAACTATTGCCATGCGCTATGGTAATCCTACGCCAGAAGCAGCTTATAAGGCTTTGTTGGATCAGCATCCTGATTTAGAAGAGGTATTATTGTTTCCGCTCTATCCACATTATGCCATGAGTAGTTATGAAACTGCGGTTGAATATATGAAGGAAGTGCATCAAAAAATGAATTACACATTTCAGTTGCAAACCATAAAACCTTATTACAATCATCCGGATTATATTAATGCTTTGGCCAATAGCATTAAGCCATATTTACAACAAGAGCACGATCATATCTTATTCAGTTATCACGGTATTCCTGAAAGGCATATTCGCAAAAGCGATACAACGGGATGTCATTGCCTGCAGGTAAAAGATTGTTGCAATGTTCCATCAGTGGCTCATCAAACCTGTTATCGCCATCAGGTTTTTGAAACAACTAGATTAGTAACTGAAGCATTACAGATTCCCAAGGAAAAATATAGTGTTTCGTTTCAATCTCGTTTGGGAAAAGGATGGCTACAACCATTTACCGATAAACGCTTAGAAGAAATGCCGAATCAAGGCATTAAAAAACTATTGATTCTTTGCCCGGCTTTTGTGAGTGATTGTTTAGAAACATTAGAAGAAATTGCAGAACGTGGCAAAGAAAGTTTTGTGCATGCGGGTGGTGAATTATACACAACTATTCCTTGCTTAAACACACAACCAATATGGGTAGCTGCTATTAGTAATTGGATTAATGATTATGAGCAAGGCAAAAAGGAACTGTTACTTAATTAAAAATTTATATTTAATAACATGTATTTTTACCTGAAGGCTGCACATATTATTTTTGTAGTTACTTGGTTTGCAGGGTTATTTTATATGCCTCGTTTATTTATTTATGCTACTGAAGCAGGAGAAAAACCAGAACCGGCGTGTAACATTCTTCGCAACCAATTGGCTATTATGATGAAGCGTTTGTGGTATGGTATTACTTGGCCTTCGGCTATTATTACTTTTGTTTTAGGAATTAGTGTTTTGTGGGATGGTAATTGGTGGGCCATTTTATGGAAGCCGGAAGGCAGTTGGCTCATCATAAAACTAGCTTTTGTAGTGTTGCTTTATGCTTATCATTTTTCATTACAAAAAATTTTAAATGAAGAATTGCGTGGTATATACCGCTATTCCTCCCAACAATTAAGGGTATGGAACGAAGTAGCTACTTTGTTTTTATTTGCAATTGTGTTTTTAGCTACGGTTAAACAAAGTATTAGTTTATTTTGGGGTTTCATTTCTTTATTAGCTTTATTATTGGTGTTAATAACGGCTATTAAAATTTATAAAATTTTAAGAAAAAATACATAATGTGTTATAAAAAATTACAGCTAACTGTTATTGCCATCTTTACTTTAATTACTGTATTTGCTCAAGAAAATATGCAAAATAATTATGTTATATTTGATGTAGCCCAAAATAAAATAATTGATTTTAATGCTTTGGTAAATGCACTAAGTAATACACAAGTTGTTTTTTTTGGTGAAGATCATAATGATGCAGTGGCGCATGTGTTAGAAGATTCTTTATTTCATGCTTTGGTTCAAACAAAGCAGCAAGTTGCTTTATCGTTAGAAATGTTTGAAACGGATTGTCAGGCACCATTAAATGAATATGTGGAAGGATTTATTTCTGAAAAACAATTTTTGTCAAATACTCGACCTTGGAATAATTATAGTGATTACAAACCTATGGTTGAAACAGCGAAACAATTTCATTTACAGGTTATTGCTGCCAATGCCCCCAGACGGTATGTAAGTTTAGTGCATCAAAAGGGCGTAAATGTGCTTATGCAGTTAGATAAATTATCTAAAAGTTATTTGCCGCCACTACCTTTTTCAGCGGCATCTGAGGCTTATCAGCGCAAATTTGAGCAAATTATGGGTGGCCACGAACAATTTAATCAGAATATGTTTGATGCACAGAATTTGTGGGATGCCACTATGGCAAATAGCATTTACCGTTTCTGGAAACGCAATAAACATTTTACTATTTTTCATGTAAATGGTCGTTTTCATAGTGATAATAAATTGGGTACTTATAGCCGCCTGCAAGCATTATCATTAAAAATAAAAATAAAAAATATCAGTTGCTTTAGCGATGTACAATTTACTCATCCAAATTGGGATGATTGGAAGCAACAAGCCGATTATATTATTATTACCAACCCAGATATCCCTAAATCATTTTAGTTATATAGCCTTGCTAAATTGTGGGTTATGATTTGATTCATGTATATGATTACGTAATAATCTTAAATCAAATG
This sequence comes from Bacteroidota bacterium, assembly GCA_028877005.1. GTDB lineage: Bacteria > Bacteroidota > Bacteroidia > Chitinophagales > Chitinophagaceae > Hydrotalea. Next base: position 3,599 of record JAGWPI010000346.1, read on the forward strand.
CTCGACAAATATTTCTTATAAAATGTTTACCTAAGTGTGTTACCGTTAATGTGTTATCCTCTAATTCTACCAAACCATCTAATTCTAATTTTTCTATCTCCGGAATAACAAATTTGGTAATCATTGCTTCATCTGCATCTTGTAAAATAGTTTCGCCATTGCAACTAATATCTAAAATATATTTTTTAAAATGTTTATCTTCCTCTGTTAAAACAATTCCCTTTGTTACGGCTAATGTATTGTTACAAACAGCTTCATAATAATTGTGTAATGTTTTTTCATTTTGAGCAAATGCAGTTCCAATATCGCTAATGGCTGAAACCCCCAAACCTATCATTTGTTTGGTTTGTTGTGTGGTATACCCCATGAAATTTCGATGAAGTCTTTTTTCTTTTTGTGCTATATAAAGTGCATCATTGGGCAAAGCAAAATGGTCCATGCCAATGTCAATGTAGCCGGCTGCTGTAAACATTTCCTTTCCCAATAAATATAATTGCATTTTAGTATCTGCATTGGGTAAATCGTGCTCATCAAATAAACGTTGCCCTTTACTTGTCCAGGGTACATGTGCATAGCTATAAAATGCAATTCTATCAGGATGCAATGCTATTGTTTGTTCAATTGTAGTGTGCATGCTTTCAACTGTTTGAAAGGGGAGGCCATAAATTAAATCAAAGTTTACAGAAGTGTATCCTATTTCTCGCGATAAATTCACTACCCGCTTTACATTTTCTATAGGTTGAATGCGATTAATTATTTTTTGTACCAATGGATTATGATCCTGTATGCCAAAGCTAACTCTATTAAACCCTAAATTATATAAGGTTTCTAAATGTTTTTTTGAAGTATTATTAGGATGTCCTTCAAAGCCAAATTCATGTTGAGGGTGCACTTCAACAGTGGCCAAAATAGAACTAATTAAATAATGTAAGTTTTCTGGTAAAAAAAAAGTGGGTGTTCCCCCTCCCAAATGCAATTCGCGTAATATTGGCTTGTCTTTTATTAATTTCAGGTATAGTTGCCACTCTTTTAAAACGGCTGCTATGTATTCTGCTTCTACCTGATGGTTGGTAGTAATTTTTTTGTTACATCCACAATAGGTACATAAAGATTCACAAAAGGGCAAATGAATATAAATACTTAGTCCTGATTCATCTTTTTCAAAAGCTGTTTTTACCAATTGCTCCCATGTATTTACAGTAATAGTCTCATTCCAAAATGGAACAGTAGGATAACTGGTATATCGCGGAACGGGGATGTTGTATTTTTCTAATAAATGATGATTGACCTGCATACACATCAATTTTATACAAAGCTAATTTCTTGTTATAGATTGTACTATGATTATTGTCATACCAATTCATTGCTATAAAAGGATACTGTATCCAATCAATACCTACAAATAGCTATCTTTATTATACATTTTTATTGGTTGCTTATGAGAAAGCTTTTTTTAAGTGGTTGTTTACTACTATTGTTGAGTGCCTGTATGCAAAAAAAGCAGGTAGATACCATTATTTATAATGCACGTATTTATACTGTAAATGAACGATTTGATACCGCTAATGCTATGGCTATTTTGAAAGGAAAAATTGTAGCCATAGGCAATAAGGATAGTATTTTACAACATTTTTCTGCTCATGAAATGTTGGATGAAAAAGGACAAACTATTTTTCCGGGATTTATAGATGCCCATGCACACTTTGTTGGTTATGGAAAGGAGTTATTTACAGCCGATTTGGGCAATACCCATAGCTTTGATGAGGTTTTAGAACGTTTAAAAATATTTGTATCGCATCATCCCAACCAGCCTTGGATAATGGGCCGTGGATGGGATCAAAATAAGTGGCCGGGTAAGGCTTTTCCTAACTCAGTAGAAAAATTAAACCAACTCTTCCCACACACGCCCGTTTTTTTAACTAGAGTTGATGGTCATGCGGCAATTGTAAATGCCAAAGCAATTGAGATAGCCGGAATATACCCCGGAGAAAAAATTACCGGGGGTAGTTTTGAATCATTTCATGGTAAGTTAACAGGTGTATTAATTGATAATGCACAAAAACCAGTGCTTGCAGTAATACCAGCTCTGTCTGCCAAAGCTTACGCAGAAAGATTAGTTGCTGCTCAGCAAAATTGCTTTGCCGTGGGTTTAACAACAGTTACAGATTGTGGATTGAGCTACAAAGATGTATTAAGAATTGATAGCCTTCAGAAAGCTGGTATTTTAAAGATGCAACTTTATGTTATGTTGAGTGATGCTAAAGAAAACTATGATTATTTTTTACCGAAAGGGCCTTACAAAACCGATAAATTATTTGTTAATGGCTTTAAGTTTTATGCCGATGGTGCCTTGGGTAGCAGGGGTGCATGCTTACTACAACCCTATACTGATAAAAACGGGTGGTACGGGTTTCTATTAAGTAGTGCAATGCATTTTGATTCTATGGCACAAGTTTTAATAAAAACCCCATTTCAAATGTGTACACATGCTATAGGTGATTCAGGAAACCGAGTTATTTTACAAGTATATAATAAATATTTAAAAGGCAAAAACGATAGACGTTGGCGCATTGAACATGCCCAAGTAGTAGCTCCCAATGATTTTACGCTTTTTGGTGCCGCTTCTATTATCCCATCGGTTCAACCTACACATGCCACCAGTGATATGTATTGGGCTGAGAGCCGATTGGGGAAAAATCGCCTGCATGATGCCTATGCTTCTAAAAAATTATTGGCACAAAATGGCTGGTTACCTTTAGGTACAGATTTTCCCGTTGAAGATATTTCGCCCTTTAAAACTTTTTTAGCTGCTGTTTTTAGGGTAGACAGTACCGGTTTTCCACCCAGTGGGTTTATGCCGGAAAATGCTTTAAGTCGTACAGACGCAATTAGAGGTATGACTATTTGGGCTGCTAAAGCCGATTTTTTGGAACAAGAAAAAGGTAGCTTAGAAGTAGGTAAAAATGCTGATTTTGTTGTATTGAATAGTGATTTAATGCAAGTACCTTGGAATAAAGTACTTCAAACAAAGGTGTTAGCTACCTACATTTCCGGGCAAAAAGTATTTTAATGATAGGCACAATAATCAAAATTTTTACTACTTGCAAAAGATGCAAGATTACTGCCAATATAGCATTGCATCGGCATATTCCTTACCTTCGCAACTTTTAAACCGTTTTGATAGTACCGCATTTATGAGCAATACTTATCGCGAATTTCAGTCATTACATTTACCTTCTATCGAAAAACTAATTTTACAGCGCTGGCATGAAGAACAGGCTTTTGAAAAAAGCATTACTTTAAGAGAAGGCGCTCAACCATTCGTATTTTATGAAGGCCCGCCTAGTGCCAATGGACTGCCGGGTATTCACCACGTAATTTCTAGAACTTTAAAAGATTTGGTTTGTCGCTATAAAACTATGCAAGGCTTTCAGGTAAAACGGAAAGGTGGATGGGATACGCATGGTTTGCCGGTAGAGTTACAGATCGAAAAAAAACTTGGGTTACAATCAAAAAAAGATATTGAGA
>JAGWPI010000347.1 GCA_028877005.1 Bacteroidota bacterium
AGCCGTTTTTGGTAGTTTCGCAGATACGGTTACTTTTGCACAAAATTTTTAAATATGTTCTGGACATTAGAACTGGCAAGTTATCTGGAAGAAGCACCATGGCCTGCTACTAAAGATGAGTTAATTGATTACTCTATCCGAAGTGGTGCACCCATTGAGGTGGTTGAAAATTTGCAGGAATTAGATGATGAAGGGGAAATTTATGAAAGTATTGAAGATATTTGGCCCGATTACCCCAGTCAGGAGGATTTTATGTTTAATGAGGATGAATATTAATGATGACCACCTTCTTTTATATTAGCCACCTTTATGGTGGTTTTTTCGTATATATCCCAAGCCGAAAATAATTTTTCCGGCTTGGGTGTTGAATTAAATTAAGGGTATTACTATTACTCTAACCCGATTTGTTGCATAATGGTATTGCTAACGCCGGTTGAAGAGTAACCTCCATCGTGAAACAGATTTTGCATAGTAACCATTCTGGTTAAATCAGAGAAAAGTGTAATGCAGTAATTTGCGCAATCTTCTGCAGTGGCATTGCCCAAGGGAGCAATCGCATTGGCATAATCAAAAAAGTCGCCAAATCCTTTAATGCCAGTGCCGGCAGTAGTTTTGGTGGGTGATTGCGATACAGTATTAATTCGCACTTTTTTGGTAACGCCATAATGGTATCCAAAGCTTCTGGCAATTGATTCTAACATTGCTTTAATGTCAGCCATATCTGTATAAAATGGGTATGTACGTTGTGCTGCAGCATAAGTTAATGCCACTACACTGCCCCATTCATTAATGGCATCTAATTTTTTGGCAACAGCCAGCATTTTGTGTAGTGATAAGGCTGAAACATCAATCCCTTTTAAAAAATAGTCATAATTTAACTCTGTGTAGGGTATGTTTTTTCTAATATTTACACTCATGCCAATGGAGTGTAATACAAAATCTATTTTACCACCAAGTATTTCTTGCCCATGCGTAAATAGGTGTGTTAGTTCTTCTACATTGGTAGCATCTGCAGGAATAATAGTAGAACCGGTCTTTTCAGCTAATGCATTAATTTGCCCCATGCGCATGGCTATAGGTGCATTGGTTAATACAAAAGTTGCTCCTTCTTCATGTGCTTTTTCTGCTACTTTCCAGGCTATGGAATTTTCGTCTAAAGCACCCGAAATAATACCTCTCTTGCCTTTTAATAGGTTATATGCCATATAAATGTTTTTTCAACAGTAAAAAAATGGTTTATCAAGCCCAAACATAAAGATTTAATACAAGAATTGGATACATGAACAATGCTTTGTTCGAAATTCAGCTTCATTTTTTATGAATACATCATTTCTTTTGCAGTTGCCAGTGCAGCAGCACCGGGTTTTTCGCCACCTAACATTTGAGCAATGGCTAAAATTCTTTCTTCTTCTGACAATAGTTTTATTTTAGTTTTGGATGCATTGGCACTGTTTTCCTTATACACAAAGAAATGTGCATCTGCTTTACCGGCCATTTGCGGTTGGTGTGTAATACAGATGATTTGTCGGTTGGCAGATAAGTTTTTCATAATCATTCCAACTTGTTTTGCTGCTTCTCCACTAATACCGGTATCTATTTCATCAAAAATAAGGGTGGGTAAATCAATATATTGAGCAATTAGTGATTTAATGCAAAGCATTAATCTGCTTAACTCACCACCACTGGCTACTTTTTTTATCGGTTCATATCGATTGGTTTGATTGGCATCAAATAAAAACTCAATATTATCTGCGCCAAATTCTTGTAAGGTGGTAGGTTCTATATTTACTTTTATGTGTGCATTGGGCATACCAACTTGCTGTAATAAGCGATTTACCTTTTGTTCAAATGGTTCAATTTGTTTTTTTCTTTTTGCTGAAATAGTATTAGCTAACTCTGTAGCTTGTTGTTGCAGCGTGCCGACTTTATGGGTTAATTGCTCAATAGCATCATCTATTACAAGTACTTTTTCTAATTGGTTGCTAAGTTGTTGTTGTATGGCAATTAAAGCTTCTGTGGTTTGTACATTATGCTTTTTTAATAGTTTATAACCTACTGCCAGTCTTTCTTCAATTTCTGCAATTCGTTGGGTATCAAATGAAATGTGTTGGTTAATATGATCAATGTCTGTTGCAATATCTTTTAATTCAATATGTGCCGTCTTTAAACGTTCAATAATAGCAGGTATATCTGGATGCATGGTATGGTATGCCTGCAATTGTTGTAGCATTTGTTTTAATTGTTGCACAATAGGTTGCTCGCTTTCAATGAGTGGGTATATAATGGCACTTAAAGCGGCTTTAATACCCTCGCTATTACTCAATAATTTCAGTTCTTGATCTAAATTTTCCAATTCATTGGGGAGCAACTGCAAAGTGGTTAATTCATCCAATAAAAACTGATTATAATCTGCTTCTTTTTCAAAATCTAATTTTTGTTGTTGCAATGCTGCTAATTCCTGCAGGGTGTTTTTCCATGTTTTATAAATAATTTGATAATTTTTTAGATGTTCGTTTTGATGCGCTAATGCATCAATCACCTGCCGTTGAAAAT
>JAGWPI010000348.1 GCA_028877005.1 Bacteroidota bacterium
AGTAAGAACTTTGCTAAGCAATGCAAAATACCAACGCCAAGCCTATTTTGCAGTAGTAAATCAGGAAAATATATGTAAAGGAATAATTAATGCTGCCACAATCAATAACTATACTATCTCTCCCACACAAAACATTGGCTCTTTACCATTACAAAAAGCAATTACCGCTACAGCGGATATGAACTTAAGTAAAGCACTTGAAAAATTATTAGCAGAACAAACAGATGTGTTGGTTATTGTAGATACTAAAAAGAGCATACTAGGTTTCTTATCAAAACAAAACATGCTAAATGCTTACCAAAATCACATACTAAATGAGCATGAAGTAAAGAAGCAAATTTCTTTAAAAAGAAACGCATTAAAAATATTACTAAAAGGGAAAAAGTTAGTTCAGGTAACCACAACCAATATTTTTATAAAAAACAATAACCAAACTAATTAATAGCATATTTTTTAACCTCAACTATGTATAACAACATATATAAACTACTTTTTTTACGTTTTTTTGCCATTACTATTTATATAAATATTGCTTTTGCAACTTATTGCCGAATAAACACCCCTATTTTTCCAATACCGGCTAAAGTATTCAATATTAAACCAAAAATCATACTAATGGGTGAAAAATAGAATGCTTAAAATAATGCAAATTTGCTGTATTGATAAACAGAATGTTTCTGGTTTAGGGGGTTAAAAACGTTTTGGTTTTTCATAGGATATAGGATTTATGGGCGTCCCTTTCCAGGGATGCCATTTTTTTATATACACTTTTAGTAATCTTACCATCTTCTACCAAAGAACACAGTTTGTAGTATCAAAAAAAAGTCTATCTTACCTTTCACATAATCTTTTCAGTTATTATTTCTTGAAGTAGATATATTTGTAATGAAGTATGTAAAAATAAATAGGTTATATTCCTATGAAATAAACCATAAAACATTCTTGCCCTACTAGCTGATAGTCAAGAATTTTTTATGTGTAATTTTATCAGTTATCCAATTAAAATAAAATATTCACATGAAAATAATTTTAGCCGACGACCACAATGTTTTACGCAAGGGATTAATCATGATACTAGAAAAGGCCTTTCCTTCTGCAGAAATTGAAGAAGTTTCTGAGGGCACGGATTTGATTAAAAAAGTAATGAAACAAAAGTGGGACATTATTATTTCAGATATTTCCATGCCGGGTTTATCGGGTATTGAAGCCATTAAACAAATAAAAGATATTAGTCCTCATATTCCTATTTTAGTATTAAGCACACATGCGCCGGAACAATATGCACTCAGGGCTATACGTGCAGGTGCATCAGGATATCTTACAAAAGAGAGCGCACCTGAGGAGTTGGTAACTGCCATAAACACCTTATTAAGGGGCAAAAAATATATAACACCTGAAGTAGCTGAAATTTTAGCCGAAGCATATGGCGATGACTTTGAAAAGGCCCCACACGAACAATTATCGGATAGAGAATTTCAAGTATTACAGCTTATTATTAAAGGCAAAACAATTTCTGAAATTTCTGAAGCATTATCATTAAGCGTTAATACCATTAGTACATATAAAGCACGCATATTAAGCAAAATGCATGTGCATAACAACGCAGAACTTATTAAATATGCTATTGAAAATAATTTAATATAGTTCTATTTACTTTATTTATACTGCATCACATCTTCCTTTTTTTAGCACTTATATTGTGCCGAAAGGTAAGTGCTATTAACCATTAAAGGTTTTTATTACCCCAATTAAAAGCCCAACTTCCCATTACACAACCAATACATGGTAAGTACAAGATTAGACAATAGGTAATTTTTTAAAAAAACAGGGTAGAATGTCCTAAGCAATTAAATGTTTTGTATATTTAAGCTATGGTCACATTAGCATTTTACAACCTAAAAGGAGGGGTAGGCAAAACTGCTTCTACCGTTAATTTGGCATATTTAGCTGCTAAAGAAGGAAAAAAGACTTTGGTATGGGATTTAGACCCACAAGGTTCAGCAACATTTTATTTGGGCGTTAGTCCAGGCACTAAAAATGAGTCTAAAAAAATTTTGTTGCAAGAAATGGATATGTCAGATGCCATATTACCTACCATATATGAGCATTTATCTGTTATTCCGGCTGATCTTTCTGCACGCCATGCCGATATTCTATTAAATGAAATGAAGCAGTTTAAAAAGAAATTTTTGGCCATAATGAATAGTTTTAAAAAAGAGTTTGATCTTTTAATCATTGATTGTCCGCCAGGATTATCGGTTTTACATGAAGCCATTTTTTATGCTGCCGACTGGATTTTAATGCCCAATATTCC